>NZ_AEPN01000076.1:0-7810 GCF_000185925.1 Paracoccus sp. TRP
TCAACACGGAGGCCTGTGAAGCACTCATCAGCCGATTTATGAACCTTGAATGGCGATCAGGTCTAACCCTGCGGGGTCATGGCCTTGCGCTGGCGGTTGCGTTCAAGCCCCAGCTGACGCTCGCGCCAGATGATCAGGATACCGGCCGTGATGACCAGCGCTGCCCCGGCCAGCATCACCACGGTCGGTGCCTCGTCAAAGATGAACCAGCCGATCAGAATTGCCAGCAGCATCGAGGCATATTCGAAAGGCGCGACCAGAGACGCATCTGCATAGCGATAGGCCGAGGTCAACAGGATCTGACCCAGCCCGCCCAGCAACCCTATGGTGACAAGCAGCGCCGCGGTTTTCGCATCGGGCATCACCCAGCCAAAGGGGATCGTCAGCAGCCCCAGCAGCGTCGAGGTGACCGAGAACCAAAAGACGATGGCCGAGGTCCGCTCTTCCTGCACGAGTTTGCGGATAAAGATCTGGGCCAGCGCCGTGCAGGCGGCGCCCGACAGCGTGACCATGGCACCCAGGCTTTCCTTGTACCCCATTCCGGCATTGCCAAAAGTCAGGCGGGGGGACAGCACGATCACCACCCCGATCAGCCCCAGCACCACCATCGAAAGGCGGAACAGCCGCACATCCTCGCCCAGAAACATCGCGGCAAAGATTACAGTCAGCAGGGGGGCGGCATAGCCGATGGCCGTCACCTCGGGAAAGGGCAGCAGGGCCAGCGCCCAGAAGCCCATCCCCATGGCGGCGGTACCTATGATGCCCCGGTACAGATGTCCCATCGGGCGAAAGGTTTTCAGCCCCACGCCAAGTTCATGCCGCCAGGCGAGCCAGATCAGGATCACCGGGATGGCAAAGAGCGAGCGGAAAAAGACCTGTTGGCCCGGCGGCACGCCAAGCCCGTCGCGGGCGGTTGCCTTGACGATCGAGGCCATCAGCGTGAACACCACTACGCTGAGACATTTCAGCACGATGCCTCGCAGCGGGCTTTGCAGCGGGCGCTGAACCGCGCTTGGGACCCGGCTGTGGTGCAGGCTTTGTGACGGGCTGTCGGGTTGGGTCATGGCAATTGCTCACAAGCCCAGCGTGCCGCATCGGCGACCGCCGGGTCGGGGTCATGCTGCAACGCTTCGGCCAGCGGGCGCAGTTGCGCAAGCCCCGAGTTGCCTATCGCATAAAGCACATTGCGCACCATCCGGTCGCGGCCGATGCGCTTGATCGGGCTGCCCGAGAACCGGGCGCGAAAGCCGGCGTCATCAAGCTGTGCCAGCTCGGCAAGCGCCGGGGCTCCATGGGGACCGTGATAACGCAGCTCGGTCGCGGCCTGCGCAAATTTGTTCCACGGGCAGGCGGAAAGGCAGTCGTCGCAGCCATAGATGCGATTGCCAAGCAGCGGGCGCAGTCCGGCATCGACCGGCCCTTTGTGCTCAATGGTCAGGTAGGAAATGCAGCGCCGCGCATCCAGCTGGTAGGGCGCGGGAAAGGCCGCAGTCGGGCAGGCGTCAAGGCAGGCCCGGCATGAGCCGCAATGCGAGTGCCCGGCCTCGTCCCGGGGCAGGTCCAGCGTCGTAAAGATCGCGCCCAGAAAGAACCAGCTGCCGAGGTCGCGCGACAAAAGGTTCGTGTGCTTGCCCTGCCAGCCAAGGCCCGCCGCCTGTGCCAGCGGCTTTTCCATCACCGGGGCAGTGTCGACAAAGACCTTGATTTCGCATCCGGTCAGCCCGACCAGCCAGCCGCCCAGCCGCTTGAGGCGCTTTTTGACCAGATCGTGGTAATCCTTGCCCTGAGCATAGACGCTGACTGCGCCGCGATCCTTGTGACGCAGCACCTCGATCGGGTCATGTTCGGGAGTGTACAACTCGGCCAGCATGATGATCGAGCGCGCTTCGGGCCACAGGCTTGCGGGTGAGGCGCGCCAATGCGTCCGCTCGGCCATCCAGCCCATCTGGCCGTGGCGGCCGTGATCCAGAAACTCGGCCAGGCGTCGGGGCAGTTCGGGGGCGGCGTCGGGGGCGCAAATGCCAAGGGCCGAGAAACCCTCGGCCCGTGCCTGTTCCTCAAGCCGCGAACGGATTTCTGCCGGATCGGTCAGCCTAGAAGTCGAGCAGCGCATAATGCGGCGCCGGGTGCACGCCCGGCAGGTGGTCGGCCAGAAGGCTGCGGAACGCCGGCCGCGACTTGATCTTGGCGTACCATTCCTGAACCTCGGAGGAATAGGTCCAGTCCACGTCCGAGATATAATCCAGGCAGGACAGATGCGCCGCCGCGGTGAAATCGGCCAGCGTCATCACATCGCCAGCCAGCCAGCGGCGATGTTCAAGCAGGCTTTTCATGTAATCGAGGTGATAGCGTATCGCCGACAGCCCCGCCTTGACGGTGCGCGAATCGGGATAGCCCAGCCGCATGACCTTTTTCCACACCCGTTCGGTCATCACGGGTTTGGTCACCTCGGCGTTGAACTTGTCGTCGAACCACGAGCAGAGGCGGCGAACCTCGTAACGCTCGATCGCCATGACGGGCATCAGCGGCGGCTGGGGCTGGATCTCGTCCAGATATTCGCAGATCGCCTGGCTTTCGGCCATCAACCGACCGTCCATGCGCAGAACCGGCAGCTTGCCCGCCGGGTTGCGGCGCAGAATTTCCGAGCCCGGCTCCCAAAAGCGGTCCTCGACCAGCTCGACCTCGATCCGCTTTTCGGCCAGCACCAGCCGCACCTTGCGGCAAAAGGGCGACAGGGCGACGTGGTAAAGGCGAATCGTGGAATTGGGCGACGAGGTATTCATCAGGGGGAAACCGCTTCGTTCTCGGGCCTGTGGTTGATACGCCCCGGGACGTATAGTTTCAACTGTCATGGCGCGGGATGGGCGGATCAGCGCGGCAGGAGCAGACAGGAATCGCGGCCATCCGCGCGGATCGTCTCGGCCCCGCTGACGATTGAACGGGTGCGCGCCGATCCGGTCTGCGGGTTGCGCGTGCGGGGCGAGGGCAGGATCGAGGCCAGTGCTGCCGCCTGGCGCAGGGTCAGCCTGTCAGGCGTCGTCTGGAAATAATACGCCGCCGCCGCCTTGATGCCAAAGATGCCACGCCCGAATTCCGCGATGTTCAGATAGACCTCGGCGATGCGGCGTTTGGACCACAGTGCCTCGATCATCGGGGTATAGATCGTCTCCATCACTTTGCGGGGCCAGCTGCGCCCCTGCCACAGAAAGACATTCTTTGCCGTTTGCTGGGTCAGGGTGGAGGCGCCGCGAGATGAACCCGAGGCAATGACACGCCGGATCTCGACCATGTCGAAACCCCAGTGATTGCAGAAATTGGCGTCTTCGGCCGCGACGAGGGCGCGCAGCATATGGGGCGAAATCTCGTCCAGATCGGTCCATTCGCGGGTCGCCCGGCCGGGAAATTCACGTTGGCCCTGAATGATGGTCCAGGTGGTCGGCGGGTTGATGAAGGAAAAGAGAAAGACCAGCACGAACATCAGCGCCAGAAGTCGCGCCCCGATCCAGCGCACCCATGACCACAGCCAAAGCACCAGCCGCCGCAGCGGCCGCGCGCGGCGCTTGGCTGGGCGGGGATGAGGCTGCGCCTCGGGGTGGTCGATGATGTCCATGCGGCGGGGCATGGAGGCGTCCTGTCACGCCCATGCCCCTTGCGTCAAGCGCTCAGACCAGGACCCGAGTTGCTTGATTACCCTCAGGCTTCGGGTTTGGCAGCCTCTGTGGGTGTGCCAGCCGGTTGGTCCGCCTGAGGCAGGCCCAAAGCCGAGCCAAGCTTGCCGCCGGCGAAAGCCTGACGCAGCCGTTCCTCTTCGGCGTCGGGCAGTGAAGTTTGCAGGACCCGGCCGCGCAGGTGGAAACCTTCGAGCCGCGCCAGCACCTTGTCAGCGGTCATCTTGCGCACAAGGATAAAGACCGCCGAGCCGCCCGGCTGGATCGAATGGCCAAGTTCACGCATGAAATCGTCGTTGATGCCGATGTCGGACAGTTTGCCGGCGATTGCGCCCGCCCCGGCACCCACTGCAGCGCCAATCAGCGGGTTCAGGAATACAAGCCCGACCAGCGTGCCCCAGAACCCGCCGCCAAGTGCGCCCGCGGCGGTCAGGTTGACGGCCTGATGCAACTGAATGTCGTCGGCCGAGGGGCGAGTGACGACAACCGCGTCCTCAAGCTGGATCAGATATTCCTTTTGCATCTTCACCAGCTCGGTGCGCAGTTCAAAACCGGTGGTCTCGTCGTCGAAAGCAATAACAAGGAGGTCGGACATGGGAGGAATCCTCTTGACTGGTAACGGGGCAGTAACGCCCTGATGGTACTAAGAGTTCCGAAAACAGTGCGGCTTGTAAGGGGGTGTTTCGGCCTTTGGCCGAGGATATTTGGCACGAAAGAAGCGGATGGGTTTATCCCTTGTCCGGCGTTTTGTGCACAACCAGCTCGGTACAGCCCGAAAGGGGACAGGGCGCGCGGTTGAAGGTCAGCCCCTCCAGGATCACCACCACGATTTCCGCGGTCGTGTAGACCTGTGATCCCGGCAGGAGGTAGCCGCCGAAGGCGCGTCCCTTGCTGTCCGCGATGGTCAGGTGCAGGTGCTGGCCGGCAGGGTCGATCGTGCCGACCAGAGACGTGATCTCAAAATGGCCCTGATAGCTGGTACTGTCGGGCTGGTCTGCATGGCGGATGACGGCACGGGTCAGGCTGCCCACGCAGGTGACCAGTGCCATGGCCTGCGCCCCGGTCTGACGTTGCAAGGCGCGCAGCGCGGTCAGAGGATCTTCCCCCGGCGTTAGGCGGATGGCCGCAAATCTGCCGGGGGAGAGCGGGAGCATTCATTCGCCCCTTGGATAGCGCTTGGATTCCTCAAGCACGTTCAGATCCATATGGTTGCGCATGTAACGTTCGGACGCGCGCATCAGCGGTTGGTAGTCCCAGGGGAAATAGGCACCGTTGCGCAGAGCCTCATAGACCACCCAGCGGCGGGCCTGGCTTTCGCGCACCGCCGCGTCGAAGGCGGAGAGATCCCAGCGCTCTGCCGCTATTGCGCGCATACGGGTAAGCACCTCGGCTGCAGTTGGGTCGTTTGCACGGTTGATGCGTTCGGCCGGGTCCTCGGCGAGATTGTAGAGGATTTCCGGGTCGGCCTGACAGGCGATGTATTTCCAGTCGCCGTCACGCAGGCACACCAGTGGGGCGATGCTGCCCTCGGCGGCATATTCCATCGCTACCGGCCCGCGCCCCTCGGCCCCTTGCGCAAGAGAGTAGCCATCGGTCCAGGGCTTGACCTCGGACATCGAGATACCTGCAAGGTCGCACAGTGTCGGCAGCACATCTATCGTCGAGACAGGCTTGTCGACGCGCCCCGTCTTGCCGCCTGGGACCGAGATCATCAGCGGAACCCGGGCCGAGCCTTCAAAGAAGCTCATCTTGAACCACAGGCCGCGTTCACCCAGCATCTCGCCATGGTCGGATACGAAGAGGATGATGGTGTCATCCTCCATCCGGCTGCGGCGGAGCACGTCCAGCAGCTCGCCGATCTTGTCATCGACATAGGAGATATTGGCGAAATAGCCGCGCCGCGCCCGCCGGATATGATCGGGTGTGATCTCGAACGCGCGCCAGTCGCAGGCGTCCATAAGGCGTTGCGAATGGGGGTCCATCTGATCGTATGGGATCGCCTCGGGCGGCTCAAGCTCGGGCGCGCCTTCGTAGAGGTCCCAGTATTTCCTGCGCGCGACAAAGGGGTCGTGAGGGTGGGTAAAGCTGACCGTCAGGCACCATGGCCGGTCATCCTGACGCCGCGACAGGTCGTAAAGTTTTTGCGCGGCGTGGAAGGCAACCTCGTCGTCATATTCGTATTGGTTGGTGATCTCGGCCACTCCGGCGCCGGTGACCGAGCCGAGGTTGTGATACCACCAGTCGATCCGCTCGCCCGGTTTGCGATAGTCGGGGGTCCAGCCGAAATCAGCGGGGTAGATATCGGTTGTCAGCCGCTCTTCGAAACCATGAAGCTGGTCGGGGCCGACGAAATGCATCTTGCCCGACAGGCAGGTATGCCAGCCCGCGCGCCGCAGGTGGTGGGCATAGGTTGGAATGTCGCTGACGAATTCTGCGGCGTTGTCATAAACGCGGGTCCTGCCGGGCAACTGCCCTGACATAAAGCTGGCGCGTCCCGGCGCACAAAGCGGGCTGGCCGTATAGGCATTCGAATAGCGCACCGAGCGTTCCGCAAGCGCCCTGAGGTTCGGAGCATGCAGGAAATCCGCCGGGCCGTCGGGGAACAAAACCCCCGACAGCTGATCGGCCATCAGGATCAGGATATTGGGACGTTTCAATTACTTCACCGCTGCCAGAACTGCCTCGGCGCCGGGTTTTCCGTCCAGCGTCGTAACCCCGTCAAGCCATTTCCCTACGGTCTCATCATTTTGGCTGATCCACTCTTTCGCGGCATCGGTCGGGTCCGCGCCATCATCGAGGATATTGCCCATCAATTGGTTTTCCATATCGACGGTAAAGGTCAGCTGGCTGAACAGTTTGGCGGCATTGGGGCAGGCCGCGACCCATTCCTTGCGCGCCAAAGTATGGACGGTCGCACCGCCGTAATCCGGGCCGAACTCTTCGTCTCCGCCGGCAAGATAGGTAATTTTCAGTTTGATGTTCATCGGATGCGGCGCCCAGGCCAGAAAGACCGAGGGGGTGCCCGCCTTGTCGTTGCGCTGTACCTGCGCCAGCATGCCCTGTTCGCTGGATTCGACGAGTTCCCAGTCAGCGAGGCCGAACTTGTCCGCCTCGATCATCTTCTGGATGCTTTGGTTCGCCGGGGCGCCGGGCTCAATACCATAGATCTTGCCCTGGAAGGCATCCTTATGCGCGTCAAGGCCAGCGAAATCCGTCACGCCCAGATCTGCAGCCACGTCGGTAACGGCAAGGGTGAATTTCGCGCCAGTCAGGTTCTGGACCAGTTCCTGAGTCTTGCCCGAGGCGTCGAGGTCGTCGCGGAATTTCTGCTGAGCGGGCATCCAGTTGCCCAGGAATACGTCGATATCGCCGGTTTTCAGTGCTTCATAGCCGACCGGAACCGAAAGAGTGGATATCTGCGGCTTGTAGCCCAGCCCCTGCAGCACGGCCGTAGCAACGCCGTTGGTGGCAGTGATATCCGTCCAGCCGGGGTCCGACAGGCGGACGGTTGCACAACTGTCGGGGTCTGCCGCCAGCGCCGGCCAAGCAGCCATCAGCGCCAGGGTCAGCGGGGCAATCAGGGTGGGTCTGGACATGATCTGATCTCCGTTTGGTGCCGCAATCTGCGGATCGATGCCGCTATCAACCCATAGGAGCGGCAGCTGTTCAAGCGCATATGGATTGTCCGGCTTTTCGTGAACTCTGGCGTTCTCGTCCTTGACGAAGGCGCTTTCCTTGATCAAAGGTGGCGCCGGTCAGGGCCTGTAGCTCAATGGTCAGAGCAGGGCGCTCATAACGCCTTGGTTGGGGGTTCGAGTCCCTCCGGGCCTACCAAATCCCTTCATTTCCATTTATTTTCAAGGTGTTGAAGGGGTATTTGACGGGCCGCTAAGAAGGGTTAGTCAGGTTTGGTTCGCCCACCACCTCGTCGGGGACGCCCGTGATAGCCGAGTTGGTCTGGCCCTTACGGTTAAAACGGTCACAGTATTTTTGTGCTTCTTTGATATCGGTATACCGGCTGACCGCCATAACCTTGAACACATCGCCTTCGGCCTCCGCGATCCGGCGACAGATGGCCTTACGCAACCCATGGGCAGCAAAAAAAAGGCAGTCCGGCTGTTGATTTCCGTCGAGACGTGACC
>NZ_AEPN01000075.1:0-7905 GCF_000185925.1 Paracoccus sp. TRP
GGATAGCCATCTCACCAGCCCTCCGACATAACAGCAGCGCAGTCAGAACGGGCATAACCGTCGCAGGCTGCGGGATTGCTGGCTGCCTCAACGATGGCTTTAGCGGCAGGGACCGCGATCCAGATCACGGCAGCCACGATAGCCAGCATCGCTGCCATATGCAGGGCGGTCCGTGCTGCGGACACAAGGCGATGAAACGTCATTGGACGATCTCCCGATACTCAGCAGAGGGCGGGGTGATGGCGCGGCCCCACAGAGGCGGTTCGAGACTGATGCTCTTGGCCGCGTGGAATTGCTCAACAGCGTCCAGATCGCGCAGGCAAAGCTCAGCAATCAGTCCGGCGGGACCGGCGGGGGGCGGGGAAAACGGTGTGTGCATTGCAGGGATTTTTCCTCTCACTAAGCGGCCAGATCGGCGGGGGCTTCTTCGTGGCCTGTGAGATATATATTGCGAATATCGCAAATAGATTTCAAGTCCAAAATTGCGACAATCGCAAATTAAGTTTGCTGCATTGCATCCGCCCGTGCTATCCTCCCCCTGCCGGGGATCGGCTCCGGCGCAGCAAAAAGCCCGCCGGTGAGGGCGGGCTTCATGTAGAGGATCGAGATGTTCGACACCCAGAAGTGGCGCGTTCGCCGCCTCAAGATCGCCTTTTGGATCAGCTATCGCATCTTCCGGGTGCCGGTGCAGATCGGGAGCGGATACCTGGACTAGTTGACACCAAAGTCGATCATGGTGTGGCTAAAGGTGGTGAACACCACCGCCTTGTCTTTTGTATAGTCCAAGGCGAGATAGAGCGCCGACTTCACGGCCGCCCCGTCTTCGGTGTTCAGGAACACGCATGACGTGGTGCGGTCCTTCACAATGCCGAAGCGTCGAAACACCTCGTATAGCTTTTGGTATCGCTCAGAGTAAGTGGCATCATACTTGATGCTGAATGTGACGCCAATCATGGCCGCCTCCTATGATGAGAGGCCCGGCTTGACGTGGTTCACATGCGCTGTCATAACAGCACTTGTGAATTCACACTTCCACCGGGCCAACGGTGGGTTAGATTGGCCGTAGAGTGCTCCAACACTCTGCGGCCGTTCTCTTTTTACCCCTTTGCCGGAATAACAGGCAACATCAGCATCCTGTGGCCATGCTGATTTTTAACCCCAATATGTAGTGCTGTTGCGGATTCATCACAGAATCCCCGGAGGTACATCCGCCCCCGCTTCCCCTCAGTAAGCGAAAAGCCCGCCCCACGGCAGTAGGGACGGGCTTCCTGATGTCATTGCTGCTACATCACCAGCATTGATTCCCGGAGCGACGATTCGAGTCAAGAAAAAGCCCCCGCTGCGGTTCCAGCGGGGGAAGAGTGAGATGGATACTCGAATAGTACAGCTTTGGGGTCGCATGTATAGAGGCGAGAGTCAAGGGAAGCCCCTGCCGGGAAACCAGAAGAGCCGACAGGGGCACCCGCGCAGATTCCTCAGCGCGGATAAGGGAAACGCGCGGTCGGCGAGGGGGTTCCGGAATGAAGAAGCCCCGCCGATTCGGGCGGGCATATGAGTCCGTGCTATCAATCCCGACATGTGTTACGATGTATCATCCCGGCGGAATTCTCGCCGTGGTGTGATGGAGGACCTGTCATGGTCCGAGAAAGCAAAGTCCCGCAAACCGAGGCCCAGATGCTTCAAACGGCCGTAGACGGTATGGACAGCGACGGCGATTTGGATAACGCCGCAGAGGTCGCGCTGGCCAAGGAAGAAGCCATGCAGGCCGCGCACATGAAGAAGGTGAACGTCTGGCGCAGGGGATATGACGCCTTGGGCGATTGAACGCAGCCAGAAAGGGTTGGCGTGCGGCGGGGGAAACCTCGCCGTTTTCGTTTTCGGAATGAAGAAGCCCCGCCGGAGCGGGGCTGGGGTTAGGGGCCGCATCTGTACATGCTTAAGCCGCAAGTTTGTACTCGCCGTCGCGATGGTTGATATTGATTGGTTGAACCTCAGCAGTTTGCACGCTGCTTTTGGCAAGGCCTTCAACGCCACCAGGGACGCTGTCCAGTTTCAGTCGCTCAATGGCGAGACTGCGGACAACTGTTTCCACCGCGCCTTCCATGGGGCATTCGCCGCGTTCCCACCTCCCAACGGACTGCTTGTCTCGGTGGACGAGTTGCGCCAGCTCAGCCTGAGTCAAGCCCATCTCGGTTCGCAAGAACCTAAGTTCTTCGGGGCTCATGCCTTTTTTGTGGCATACAATACCTTGCGCGATAGCACGATGAAGTTCGTTGATCGCTGGGATCTGAATTACCTCATCCCCCTCGTCATCGATCATCGGATCTAGGCCCTCAATATACACGTTAGCCAGGCCACTTTCCGTGTAGTGATAGGCATTCATTATTTTGTCTCCACAATGGTACCCGCTCGCGTGGATGTTTCATCTATCCACATAATTGTAACGAGCTTTATGGTACAATTTTGCTCGTCTGGAATCACCACCAGAGCAACCGACCTCCCACCGCTGTTGGGGGTAGGGCCTTCTATTACATATTTGTAATAGTATGGCCTCGTAGCTGGGACGCCTTCGGCGTAAACGAAGCCGTGTTTAAGTACATGCAACACGTCCGGTACATACAGCCCCCTTTCACTTTCTCGCCGCATTGCGTGGACTTTGTAAGCCAGAGAGAGCTTGCCGTCTCGGGCCATGGCTCGAATTCTTTCAGTCGCCTCCCTGGGAGGCCAAGGCCCATCTTGGCTCAGCTTGATTCTCCGCGCTTTTCGCCATCAAGTATCATCGTGATACTAACCGTCAAGGGGTGAAATGGTTCCACCCAACGCTTCAGGCATTTAAGAAACCATCACTGCCTCTCACCCCCACTTCCCCTAACCCCCAGAATATCCACAGATTCATCCCCTGCTTTCTGGTTGACCCCCCGAGTCGGGCGCTTGATCGGCGGATGAGTCGGTCCCATGATGTTCTTGTTTTGTTCTTGAGTCTGGAAGGAGGGAGAGAGATGGACAGCGATGAGGAATATGTTGAGCGCAAGCTCAAGGCTATCACGGCTCTTCCTCGCGGCGTTGACCGCGATAGACTCCTAAGGAGCCTAGCAAAAAGCGCGCCTCTTGCTCGTCTAGCGTCTGAATTTCCTGAAGTAATCGAAGCCTTGCACTCTCGCGCCGGGTGTCCTGGCTTGCAAAGAACTCAATAACCTTGGGTATCTCTGAGGCGTGAACGCTTCGTTCACCCTTAAGGATCTTGCTGACCACGTCAGGGCCAACGCCCAAGGCTGTGGCGAGAGCAGATTTTTCGCCCCGCTTCCCAGAAAGGCGCTTTCGTATCCAGTCTGCGTCAATGGTCTCCATGCCTCTTTGTTGCGCATTTCGCAACAAGGTAATACTGCTATTAACGCAATTTTTTGGCTTGCTTTTATTTGCGATTATCGCAATAAAATGAGGCATGGAACCAGCGACTTCAATCATCAATATCTGCGGCGGCTTTCAGGTTGTTGCGGACATGACTGGACGCGACGTCTCCCGCGTCCACAGATGGACTTACCCAAGAGAGCGCGGCGGCACCGGAGGAATTATCCCGGCAGACGCGCAAGAGGCCCTGCTGCTTGAAGCGATTAAGCGGGGCATCCCTTTGAGGCCGGATCATTTCTTCCCCGGATATGTTCGACATGTGAACGCCACCCCCTCCCGTCAACCCCGCCCCCGTCAGGGCAAAGGGGGTGTGGCATGAGCATCACCAGACAGACTGACGAACGCGATCTGCTGATCCTCTCCCGAGCCTGTGCCGGTGAGACGCTTGCAGCCATCGCGGACTCGCTTGGCATTACCAAAGAGTATGTCCGCACAATAGCGCGCCGCGTGCTTGTGGCTGATCTGACCGAGAGCGGCGAGCCTGAGAGCGTCGTCCGCCCGGCCTATCCATGGGCGAGGGAGTGATGACATGGCCCACACCCCTCATCGCTGTGGCCGCTGCGGTGCACCGGCTTGCTACGGGTTCGGTCCACCACTCGGCCACCCGGACCGAGGCCGCATCTGGGCCTGTGCAGAACACCGGGACGCCGCCAGAGAATGGCACCAGCAGACGTACCACGCCCGACCTGACCGTCAGGGCGATGCGCCTGCACAACCGCAAGAAGGACGCCGCCGATCGGTATCTGCGGGTTCATCAGATACTCGACAAGGGAGCCTGATATGATGCTTGCGCGTGTGCAGCTTCCTTGGCCTCCGTCAGCAACCAGCCCGAACGCCAGCGGGCAGGGGAAATGGCGCAGTAAGGCCGACGCCGCCAAGGGCTACAAGCTGGCCTGCTGGGCGCTGTGCGAGGCCGAGAAGATCCGGCCCGTCGATGCCATTGCCGTTGACGTGCTGGTGACGTTCTGCCCGCCGTCCAAGCGCCGCTATGACCTCGATAACGCGCTGGCCCGAGCCAAGCAGGGATTGGACGCCGTGGCCGAGGCCATCGCCGTCGATGACAGCCATTGGCGCCGCAGCACCCTGGAGCGCGGAGAGCCGTGCCGAGACGGCGCCGTAATCGTTCACATCATGGAGGCAGAGGCGTGAGCGATCCGTGGCTCAAGTTTTACCCCACTGACTGGCGGTCAGATCCCGCCCTTCGGATGTGCAGCATGGCGGCTCGCGGTCTTTGGATCGAGATGATTGCCCTGATGCATGAGGCTGTCCCGTACGGCCACCTTCTCGTTGCCGGTCGGTCCCCGACGGACGCGCAGCTCGCCGTGTTGGTAGGAGCGCCATCTGACCAGATCCCCGAATTGCTCGGCGAACTGGATGCAGCCGGTGTGTTCTCCCGCACGAGAGAGGGCGTGATCTACTCGCGGAAGATGACGCGGACAGCGAAGAGGACCGCCATAGCGCGGAAAAACGGGAAAAAAGGCGGCAACCCATCCCTTTCAAAAGACAGGGATAATCCGCCGTCGGATAACCCACCGGATAAGGGTGGGGATAAGACCCAGAAGCCAGAAGCCAGAAGCCAGATAAGAGAGGATGCTAACGCATCCTTGTCGCTCGCCGCCGATCACCAGCCGATTGACGAGGTCGCCGAGGCGGTCCTGGCCTACCGGGCAGCGGCAGAGCGGCAGGGCTGGCCCATTCCCCAGCGACTCGATCAGACGCGGCGGAGGGCCATCAGCGCCAGGATCAAGGAATCGGGCGGCCCAGAGGGCTGGCGGATCGCAATCGAAAAAGCCGCAGCATCGCCGTTTCTCGGGGCCGCGAGACCGTTCGCAGGCTTCGGCATCGACTGGATCGCCAAGGCCGCAAACTTCAAGAAAATCATGGAAGGCAACTACGATGACCGCAAATCTTCCCAGCAAAATCGCCAGTCTGCCGCCGACGACCGCTTTGGACGTATCGCAGATGCAGCCATCCGAAATCGCGCACCATCGCGCCCAGATTTTGGCTTCGGTTGAGGTCGTCCTGCACGGATATTGGCAGCCCGATGACTCCCAAAGCCTGCGCGCTGCGGTGCTTGCCGACTGGTGCGATGAGTTGGAGCCGTGGCCGGTCGAAAGCATCCGCGCCGCTCTGCGTAAGCATCGCAGGGACTATCCGAACCGCCGCCCTAATCCCGGCCACATCTTGGCAATCCTGTCCGAGGCGTGGGGCCGCAGGAATGTCGAGCAGGTCCGCGCCGCGATTGCCAAACCCGAGCCTGTCCGCGACTTGCCCAGCCCGGAGCGACGCGCCGAAATGGCCGCCGAGGTGGCCCGGGTTATGGCTGGTCTGGGAATGCGTCAATGACCCACCTCACCGCCCCCGATCATCTCCGTGGCCGCATGTCACGCTGGACGCCGCAAGAGCTGCGCGACGAACGCGCGGCGTGGATAATGGCCCGTGCTGCTGAGGGCTGGACCATGCCCCCCATCGCCCGCGCCCTTGGCATCAGACCCCTCGCGGTCAATAAAATCGCCTATGACGCTGGTTATCGCTGGTGGCAGCACAAGCGCCACATTCAGCATCCCAGATGCCGCCCTGTAACTGTCGCTGATCGCACGTGGCCCAGCATTAGGGCTTTGGCGAGGGATATCGGCCGGACGGACGCTTGGGTGGCGTGGCGACTGGACAATGGCCGCCTGCAGGACATCGAGGCGGCACTACAGGAGGCGCACCGTGAGCAAGCCTCTTGACCAGTACAAGACTGCCATCGGCACCAGGCGCAAGCAGGTCGTCAAAGCGGCCCTCTGGGCGCGGGACGCATCCTGTCGTTGCCGTACTGACGCCGATCGGGCGGGGGTGCTCGCCGTGCTGGTTGGCGTGGTGGATGAACATTTCCCCGCAGAAGGCGCGGAGAGCCGCTCAGCGGGCGAAAAATCGGGGGCAGGGGCATGAGCCATCAAGCACACATTTTTACCGGCACCGAGATCAGCACCGGGCGTCGCCGCCCGTCCGAAATCGTTGCGGAATACGACGCCAAACGCGCGGCTCTGCCTGATGCGTTGGCTGCATTCGATGCGGCGGGTGATGCGCTGAAATCGGCTGCCACCATCGGCGGGACATGGGGAAATATCACATTGGACACAGGGCGGGGCATCTATCTCAGTGCCTTGGAAAGGTCATTGCTGCAATCGGCATGGCGTCATGTCTACGAGCTGTATGGATTAGAGCAGATCGCCAGCGCCGAGGCCAAGCGTCGCTACGAGCAGATGTTCAGCGCGCCGCCACCGTTCACGGTCGAAAACATCCGCGAACAGTTCGGCGACTTGGTTTCCGATCCGTGGGGCAGCATCCTGCGCGGGCTGGCAGAGGTGTTTTCGCAGCTAGACCCGGCATTCAAATCGCATGAGCGGATGAAGATCGGCGTGAAAGGCCTGCCCAAGCGCGTGATCCTTGATAGCGTTGCCGGATATGGTTCATGGGGCCGGGATCGGCTACGCGACATCCTGAACGCTCTGGCGGCCTACCAGGGGAAGCCGCTGGTCGAATATCGCGAGATGGAGAGGCTGCTTGAGGGCGGCTCTCTGCTGGATGCTTGGACGGCGCCGAAGGACTTCCACCGGCCCGAGACCACATTTCCCGCGCGCGGCGTCTGGCTCAAGCGGTTCCAGAACGGAAATGGACACCTGTTCTTCAGCCCCGAGGCGCTGGCCGACATCAACCGCGCCTTGGCCGAATACTATGGCGACGTGCTGCCAGACTGCCCGGACGAGCGACCGACCAGGCATCGCGCCAGCACCGCAGTATCGAAAGACCTGCAATACTACCCCACGCCCGCCGCGGTCGTGGAGCGCGTGCTGGCCGATATAGCCTATCGCCTGCCCGGTCAGCGGGTATTGGAGCCGTCATGCGGCTGCGGGCGCTTCATGGACGCCCTGAGCGCCGCTGGTGCCGAAGTGATCGGCTGCGAGGTGGATCCGGTGCGCGCTGCGATGTGCGAGGCGAAAGGTCACCGCGTCATGCGCATGAATTTCCTCGAAACGGTTCCGACCGCTGACTTCGACCAGGTGGTGATGAATCCGCCGTTCTATGGCCGCCACTATGCCAAGCACGTGCGGCACGCGCTGAAATTCCTCAAGCCCGGCGGCCGGCTGACTGCGATCCTGCCCGCAACCGCGCGCTACGACCATGGCGAATTGGATGACCTGCGTCCGCATTGGTCCGACCTTCCGGTCGGATCGTTCGCCGAGAGCGGTACCAACATCAACACAACCGTAGCCACTATTAGGAGGGCGGCATGACCGTCATCGTTTACACTCAGCCCAATTGCCAGCCGTGCGCCGCCGTGAAGCGGTTACTGATGGCCGAGGGCATTCCGTTCGAGGAACGCCCCGCCGCCGAGCACCGCGATTCCCTCGCCAGCCTCGGCGCGCGGTCAGTCCCGGTCATCGTGGACGGTGATCAGGTGATCCACGGGTTCATCCCGGACCAGCTGCGGGCGCTGAACCAGTGACCGTC
>NZ_AEPN01000074.1:0-8312 GCF_000185925.1 Paracoccus sp. TRP
GCCCACAATCACCCAACTTGGCAATGCCCCTCAACCCTATAGCTTCACCCGTTTCAGCCGCAGCGCATTGGCGATGACCGAGACCGAGGACAGCGACATCGCCGCCGCCGCGATCATCGGCGATAGCAGCAGGCCAAAGACCGGATAGAGCAGCCCTGCCGCCACCGGGATCCCGGCTGCGTTATAGATGAAAGCAAAGAACAGGTTCTGTCGGATATTGCGCATGGTGGCCACGGCGAGCTTGCGGGCGCGGACAATGCCGGTCAGGTCGCCGCCCAGCAGGGTCAGCCCGGCGCTTTCGACCGCCACATCGGCGCCCGTGCCCATGGCGATGCCCACATCCGCCGCCGCCAGCGCCGGCGCGTCATTCACCCCGTCGCCGGCCATGGCGACCTTGCGGCCATTGGCGCGCAGCCCGTCGACCAGATCCTTCTTGCCCTCGGGCAGCATCCCGGCGCGGACTTCGTCGATGCCCAGTCTTGATGCCACGGCCTGCGCCGTGCGTTCATTGTCGCCGGTTGCCATGATCACCTTGATGCCCAGATCGTGCAGGTCATGGATCGCCGCCTCGGCGGTGGACTTGATCGGGTCGGCCACGGCGACCAGCCCCGCCAGCCTGCCATCCAGCGCCACGAACATGGCGGTCTTGCCATCGCCGCGCAGGCGGTCCGCAGTCTCCTCGCCGGTGTCGCAGTCGATACCAAGCGAGGTCATCATGGCGTTGTTGCCAAGCGCCACATCGCGGCCATCGACCTTGCCGATCACACCCTTGCCGGTGACGGCCTCGAACTCCTCGCCATTGCCAAGGCTGAGCCCACGCGCCTTGGCGCCCTCGACGATCGCCTCGGCCAGCGGGTGTTCGGATGCGCGTTCCAGTGCGGCGGCTGCGGCCAGCAACTCATCCTCGGCCACGTCGCCGAAGCTGGTCACATCGGTCAGCGCGGGCTTGCCTTCGGTCAGCGTGCCGGTCTTGTCGACGATCAGCGTGTCCACATCGGCCATCAGTTCCAGTGCCTCAGCATTCTTGACCAGTACGCCGGCCTGCGCGCCGCGCCCCGCTGCCGTGGTGATGGAAATCGGCGTCGCCAGCCCAAGCGCACAGGGACAAGCGATGATCAGCACCGAAACCGCCGAGGCAATGGCGAAGACATAGGACGGGCTGGGGCCAAAGATCAGCCAGACGACAAAGGCCAGAATGGCGATCACCACCACCGCAGGCACGAAGATCGCCGAAACCCGGTCGGCCAGCCCCTGAATAGGCGCTTTGGAGCGTCGCGCGCCGGCGACCATCTGGACGATCTGCGACAGCACCGTATCGGCGCCGACATCGGTGGCGCGGATCGCCAGCGTGCCGTTCTTATTAATCGTGCCGCCGGTCACGCGGTCGCCCTGCACCTTCTCGACCGGCACCGGCTCGCCCGTGATCATGCTTTCATCGACGGAAGAACGGCCCTCGACCACCTCGCTATCGACCGGCACGCTGTCGCCCGGCCGCACGCGCAAGAGATCGCCTGCCGTGATGTTTTCCAGCGGCGCGTCATATTCCGTGCCATCGGGCAGGATGCGCCGAGCGGTCTTGGGCGCGAGATCCATCAGCGCCCGGATAGCATCGCCGGTGCGCTCCCGCGCCCGCAGTTCCAGCACCTGCCCGACAAAGACCAGGGCGACGATCACAACCGCAGCCTCGTAATAGGTGCCGACGATGCCGCCCATTCGGTATTCCTCGGGAAAGATGCCCGGCAGGAAGGTGGCGAAGAGCGAATAGAGATAGGCCGCGCCGACACCCAGCGAGATCAGCGTCCACATGTTCGGTGAGCGGTTTTTGAAGGAATCCAACCCGCGCTGAAAGAAGGGCCGCGCCGCCCAGAGCACGATGGGCGTGGCCAGCAGGAACTCCAGCCAGACGGCGGTGCGGTGCCCGATCCAGTCACGGACCGGAATGCCCACCATCTCGCCCATCGTCAGGATCAACAACGGCACCGCAGCGGCCACGCTGACCCAGAGCCGCCGGGTGAAATCAGTCAGTTCATGGCTGGGTTCATCCGAGGGAATCATCGGCTCCAAAGCCATGCCGCAGATCGGGCAGGCGCCGGGTTCGTCGCGGACGATTTCGGGATGCATCGGGCAGGTCCATTGCGTGCCTGCCGGGGCGGATTTTTCGACCTTGGCCGCCGCGCCCGAGGCGTAGAACCACGGATCGCCGTCGAACTTCGACTGGCAACCGTCCGAGCAGAAATAGAAGGTCTGTCCCTCATAGTCGCGGTGCCGGGCCTCGGGCTTGATCGTCACCTGCATGCCGCAAACCGGGTCGATGGCCTTGCCGGGATCAGCCTGTGCCGGTGCACCACCGTGTGTCCCGTGATCGTGATGCCCATGCGAATGATCGTGATTGTGGTCCATGACTCTCTCCCGGCAAATACCTATAGGGGGTATATCAGACTTGCTCTATACCCCTTGAGGGTATAGCACAAGCCTCAGATGTTGAAGTTCGGAGCCCTCCTTGGCGCATGACAAGCAGAACCGAGACGCGATCCTGAAGCGGCTTTCCCGCCTGAACGGTCAGGTGCAGGGCGTCTCGCGCATGGTCCAGGATGGGCGCTATTGCGTCGACATCCTGAACCAGACCGCCGCCATCCGGTCTGCCCTGCGCGGCGTCGAACGCTTGCTGATCGAGGATCACGCGCGAAGCTGCATGGAAGACGCGATCCAATCCGGCGATCAGGACCGTCAGCGGGTGATGTTCCGCGAGGTCGTCGAACTGATGGAAAAGGTACGCGACTGATGCGGTTCCTGCTATCGGCACTGCTTGCCGTCATGCTGGCGGTGACGATGCCACTGGCCCTGACCGGCGCCGCCTCGGCGGAAGCATCGTCGATGGCCTCGATGGCCGAAACATCCGCGTCGCCAGTCGCGCATGAATGCTGCACCACGCAGCCGGATTCTCCACATGGCGACTGTGCGGCCTGTGCCGCCATCGGCAATGCCGAAATCACGCCCAACGCGGCCCGCTTGCCACGCCGAATCCGACACTTTCCCCCGCTGCAAGATATGAAATCGGCCAGGCCGCGCTTGCCGCTGCCCCCTCCGCGATCCGCTGCTCTCTGACGCCACATGGCCCGAGGGGCCACAAGCCGATCAACTGCGCCATGACAGGGATGAATGACCCTACGGCGCGCAATATCCTGAAAGACATCAGATATGAGCAATCATCACTTCTCGCGTCGCGGGGCGATCCTTGCGGTCGCGGCGATACTGTCGACAGCCTCTACCCTTGCCTTTGCCGCCATCGGTTCGGACGAAAAGCCGAACCTGCTGAGTGTCACCAAGGACCCCGGCTGCGGCTGCTGCGGCGCCTGGGCCGATCTGGCCATCGAGGCGGGGTTCGAGGTCGAGATCACTGAGGCCAGCGACTATGTCGGTATGAAGCGCGACGCCGCTGTGCCCGAAAACCTGTGGTCCTGCCACACGACCCGGATCAGCGGCTATATCGTCGAGGGCCATGTGCCCTTCGCGGCCATAAGGCAGCTTCTGGAACAGCGCCCCGACATTACCGGGATCGCCGTGCCGGGGATGCCCGCCGACTCGCCGGGCATGGGTGGCGGGGTCGAGGCCACCGCCGAGGTCATCGCCTGGGGCGGCATTGCCGGTGACGGTCGCGCCTTTCCGCTGGACGGGTAGCAGATGACGCGCAACGCACTCATCCTCATCGCAGCGGTCGGTCTGGCCGCTGCGATCCTGATCCTCTGGCGCGGCAGCGGGGCCACCGGAACAGCCGCGCAGGATCAGGCCGTGATCGCGCTTGGCCAGCGGCTCTACGTCGATAACTGCGCCAGTTGCCACGGCGCCGATCTGGAAGGCCAGCCGGACTGGCAGACCCCGCTCGCAAGTGGCCGCTATCCGGCGCCCCCGCATGACGAGACCGGTCACACATGGCATCACGCCGACGCGCTTCTGGTACAGATCATTCGCGACGGCACGGCCGCCGTGGTCGGCGATGGGTATAAAAGTGACATGCCCGGCTTCGGCGATGTCATGAGTGACGACCAAATCGCCGCCGTTCTGGCCTATATCAAATCTACCTGGCCTGAACGGGAACGGGCAATCCAGAGCCGCATCACCAAGGACAGCGCGCCGTAACACCCCGGCGCGACACCACCATAGCCAAGGAGTTTCCCATGAAGAAAAGAACCGCCGCCATCGCCCTGACGCTGCTCGTCCTTGCCGGATGCGCGGCCCAGGCGCCCGATATCGCTGCCGAAGCGGCCTCGCCGTATCCCATTCCGAACGAGGTCGTCGCCATCGCCGGCCCCAACCAGGACCTGACAACGGCGCGGCTGGACCCGGCGGATGATTGCTATTGGTATTATCATGTCGGGCCGGTCGAAACGACGCTGGTGCCGCTGCGGGCGGCCAACGGCAACCATATCTGCAACGCGCGTACGTCCTGACGCCCGGCCTCGCCAGAGGGCGACCGTTCAGCTGATGGCCGTCACGCTGCCCTCCGGCGAATAGAGATAGGCGGTCGCGCCGATCTGGACGCGTGGATAGAGTCCGTTGATATGGGCCATGACCATGCGGACGCAGCCGGAACTGGCGCGGCTGCCGATCGAGGTCGGAAACGGCGTGCCGTGAATGCGCAGATAGGTGTCGCGCTCGCCGAGATAGAGATAAAGCGCCCGTGACCCGAGCGCATTCCGGGGACCGGGCTCCATGCCGTTTTCATACTGCGCATAGACCTCGGGTTCGCGCTCGATCATGTTCCTTGTCGGGGTCCAGTGCGGCCATTCGGCCTTGCGCTTTATTGTATAGGTCCCCGGCTCGTAAAGATCGCCCCGGCCGATGGCCACGCCGTAACGCATCGCCGTGCCGCCCTCTTCGATGTGGTAGAGGTATCGGGCCACGGCATCGACATGGATATCGCCCGGCACCAGACCGTCATTCGCGACAATCCGCTGCGGCAGGAAACGCTGGTGCAGGCCCCAAGGATTGGGGCCGCCGGCTTCCACCTCGGCATCCCAGGCGGCCTTCTGCGCCGCGTCGGGCCAGGTCGAGGCCATAAGCGGGCTGGCGGCGGAGGCCGCGAACAGCGCCGTCGTCGTTCGGATGAAATGTCTGCGTGTCAGCATGTGATTGCTCCTCGTAATGGTTGTACCTTCAGATGAATGCGGCAAGCGCAGCGGGATCCGCGATTGCCGAACCGTATCGCATCAGCGCCCATCGACCTCGGGCGTCGCCGCTGGCCCGCCTTCCAGATCGGCGATCAGCGCCTTCATCTCCGCGATTTCCAGCGTCTGGGCCTCGATGATGCTGTCCGCCAGCGCCCGCACGCGAGGATCCGAGATATCCGCGCGGGTGGATGTCAGGATCGCAATCGAGTGATGCGGAATCATCGCCTTCATCCAGGCGGTATCATCGACCGTTGCCTGACTGCGAACCAGAAACAGGCCGAGGGCAAAGGCCAGAATTGAAAGGCCTGCGACGGTCATATTGGCGCGCTGGTTGCGATACATCCCAAGCATGAAGGCCAGCATGATCAGCGCCATGGCGCCGCCCATGTAAAGCGCCATCCACATCCGGGTCTGGCTGAAAAAGACATGATCCATCGCCCAGGTGTTCAGATACATCAGCCCGAACATGATCACCGTCGAGGTAGCGATCATCGCCGCAAAACGGCCATAGCTTCCGCCGCTCTGGCTTCCGTGGCTATTGTGTCGATCAGAATTATCCATAGCGTTGTCCTTTCGTGAAATGCTTCAATTGCCACGCGAGGCCGCAACCAGTTCGGCCAGTTCCGTTGATGAAATGGCGCCAAAGCGCGAATCCGATCCGGCGATGAAGGTGGGTGTGCCGACAAGCCCCATCGCCTCGGCCAGCGCATTGGACTGCTGGATATGTTGGGCAATCTCCGGGCCGCCCATATCGCGCTGCAACTGCTGAGTGTCTAAACCCATGGATCGCGCAACACGCAGGACGCTGGCCCTTTCGGCCCGGGGTTTCTGACTCATCAAGGCGCGATGAAAGTCGGCGTAGCGGCCCTGCTTGCGCGACGCCAGCGCCGCGCGGGCCGCGAAAACCGAACCCTCGCCAAAGACCGGCCATTCCCGCATCACCATCCGCAAGCCGGGATCGGCTCCTAACACGGCATCCACCACTGGCATCATCGCACGGCAGAACTGGCAGTTATAGTCGAAGAACTCGATCAGAGTCGCATCGCCGTCAGGATTGCCGAAGATCGGCGCATTCGCGTCATGTTCAAGCTGCCTGCGGAATTCGGGTGGAAGCGAATGACCAGCCCAAGATAGGCGCGGTGCGATGGCCATCGCCGGGGCGGTAAGGGCCAGGGTCAGGATCATGCGTCGCTGAAACATGCTGCTTCTCCTTCACGCCGAGACCGCGAACGTCGTCATCATGCCGCTGGCAAGATGCGGCATGTGGTGACAATGCAGCATCCATTCCGCCGCCTCGCCCGCATCCAGCGCCACCGTGACCATCGACATGGGCGGCACATAGACCGTGTCGCGCAATGCACCGGAAAACCGTCTGCCATTGATCGCGACGACCTGGAAATGATGGCCGTGCAGATGCATCGGATGGCCCATCATGGACATGTTGTGGAACATGATCTCGACCCGCTGGCCTGCTTTGGCCGTAACCGGAATCCGATCCTCGAACACGCGGTCATTGATGGTCCAGCGGTAGGGCTGCATCTGCCCGCCCAGCATCACCGTGGGCGCGACATCGGCAGTTCGTTCCGTCAGCGGAGCAACGGCCCGCAAGGCGGCTTCCTGCGCAAGGTCGATATCGAACGCAGGTGCCGCATCGTCGGCCATTCCGAGCATGACCGGCACCTTGGCGCCAGACGTCGCAAGGATCAGACCGGTGCGCTCATGCGAGCCTTCGCGCAGCGCAAGGACTGGCCATGCGCCGCCTGCGGGCAGGTCAAGCTCGATATCCAGACGCTGACCCATGGCCAGACCGAAGCGCTTTCCTGACAGGGGCTGCACCGGCTGGCCGTCCACGGCAACAAGCCGACCCGGGACCTCGCCGCTGTCGATCCAGAACACCGTGGCAGCAGCCCCGTTGATGACCCGCAGCAGGATACGGCCGCCCTTCTCGACCTGCACGACCTCTGGGTCGCTCAGGGTGCGGTCATTCGCCAGATAGGCATCGAAATCGAAGTCGTTCAGGTCCATCTGCATCCCGCTCATACCGGCCATGGTCATGCCACCCATTTCCGACATCCCGTTCATGGGCATGCCGCCACCCATGTCGTGACCGGCATGGGGATCGGCTGGTTGCGACATTTCGGCTTCGGCGGCCTCGTCATGCCCCTTTCCCGAGCGGATTTCTTCCAGCACCTCTTCCGGCGAGCGGAACGAAAAGTCGTGAAGGAACATGGTGACCTCTTGCCGATCAGCTCGCAGATCCTCGGGGCGGCGGACGATCAGGGGTGCGGCCAGCAACTGCATCTCCTGAATGGGCACATGGCTGTGCATCCAGTGCGTGCCTGCTGCGGCCTCAAAATCATAGGCACGCGTCTCTCCTGGCTGCAGCAGCGGCATCGGCATATCGGGAACGCCGTCTTGCGCGTTCGGCGGGATCTGTCCATGCCAATGAATGATCGTCGGCTCGGTCAGATCATTGGTCAGGTCGAGCAGGAAACGCTGGCCCGGATCCAGTATCAACCCGGGCGTTCCGTTGCCGTTGATCAGCCCGAAAACCGCGGCGGCGCGGCCATCAATGTCAAGCGTGCGCGTCGTTGCCTGCAATGCCAGCGCGGCTGGCTGCGCAAAGCCCGCGCGCGGGATGGCAAAAGCTGTGGCCATGGCAGCGGATGCGGTCAGAAAGCCGCGGCGATTCAGTGTGCAAGTCATATGAATAATCCATCAGACCCCGTAGGGCGAACCATGTTCGGCACCTTGAAAGGTGCGGCAAGCAAGTGTTCAGATGGATTTCGGAGGGCGGTATCCGGGGCCGACCAGACGGCCCTCACGTGTCACCGCTATAGAGTGCCATTTCAGCGAATGCTCGGTCTCAACAGGCGCAAATTGCGCGGCAGCAAGCCAAGGCGTAGGTGTGCCAACACATACAATCGCACAGGCATCGGTCATATCGTGCCGAGAGGTTTCCCCCGAAGAGCCGTGCTCATGCCCGCCTTTGTCGCCGGGATTGCTGATCGAAGCGACAAAGTGATCGGCCGACAGTCCGGCTGTGCCAGCACTTTGCCCATGCTGCGTCACGCCCGCGAACACGAGCAGGACCACAAGCAGAGAACATATCGCGCGGCGGCATTGCCAAGTTGGGTGATTGTG
>NZ_AEPN01000073.1:0-8640 GCF_000185925.1 Paracoccus sp. TRP
GGCTCCGCCATTTGTCAACATGACCTAGGCTTGTGTTCCGGGGAGGCATTGCTGCCTGGCGCCAGATCGCAATCCGGAGTGTTACTGACAAGTACGCACATATTTTGTATATAGTATCAAAAAGGATACCGTAGCATGGCACGTACAAGACACGAGCGCTTCGACTGCAGCGGCGGGTGCCCGGTGGAAGCGACGCTTGCGCTCATCGGCGGCAAGTGGAAAGGCGTCATCCTCTGGCACTTGTTGCATGGGACCATGCGCTTCAACGAAATCCGCCGGCGCCTGTCGGGCGTCACCCAGAGAATGCTGACCAATCAGCTACGTGAACTCGAAGCGGACGGATTGATCATTCGCACCGTTTATCCGCAGGTGCCGCCCAAGGTGGAATATTGCTTGTCAGAACACGGCCGCAGTCTTGAGCCCGTGATCCTGGCGCTCAAGGCGTGGGGCGAAGCGAATGTCCTGGCCCCTGCCCTTCCGCCGGTTTCCTCGATCAAGGAAAGCATGACGAGCGCGGCTGCGTAACAGCTCGAGCTAGGATGAGGCACGACGCCGGACAAGTTCAAAATTTGGAAACAGTCAATACAGCAAATCCTCAACCGCAGGCCCTTCCCGGGGCGTGACTTGAGGAGTTTAGAATGAAGAAGATTGCACTTTCGTTCGGGGCCGCCGCGCTCGCGGCGGGTATGAGCCCGGCCGTTTCGGCCCAGACGTTTGACGGTCCGTTCATCGGCGCCCAGGCCGGCTGGTCCGAACATGACGCAGGGACATTTTCCACACGTCTCGGCAACCTCGCGGCGAGCCGCTCGCACGACGCGGTCTCGGCCGGTGTGTTCGCGGGATACGACCGCCAGATCGGATCGCGCTTCGTGATCGGCGCCGAGGTCGGCCTGGACTTCGGCATCAATGACCGCTTCACCCGCGACACCGGCACCGCCCTTATGTCGGTTGATCCGAAACGATCGATCGACCTGACGGCGCGGGCCGGCTATCTGGTCACCGACAACACATTGATCTATGCGCGCGGCGGCTACACCAACGCCAGATTCCGTACGTCGATCAAGGACAGGTCCAGCCTCCGTTCATCAACCGAAAACCGTGACGGATGGCTTATTGGCGGCGGCGTCGAGCGTGCTTTCACTGACAGGATCTCGACCCGCCTCGAGTATCGCTATTCCGATCTGAGTGATGGCCGTGGCAAGTTCGACCGCCACCAGGTTCTCGTCGGCGTTGCTTACCGCCTTTAACCACTGCACCTCCCGACTTGGGCTGGAGTCCTTCCTCCAGCCCGCTTTTTTTGCGCACCCGCACGAGGCCTGGAAGGGGCGAAGCGCGGCGCCTTCCGAACCGGTTCGGGCCAGGCAAAATACCGGCGGATCGCGAAGGCATCCAGGCCACCGCCATGCCCGTTTCCCAACTGGACATCACCAGCAGACAGCCTCCCGGCCGATAATCTCCACGCACCAGTCGATAAAGGTGCGCACTGCGGGCGAAAGATGACGACTGGGCGGATATAGTATCGATAGCGGATCCGTCGGCGCCTCCACATCGCCGAGGACCTTAACAAGGCGCCCGTCGGACAAGGGCTCGTGGACCATATAGCCGGCGGCGCGGATAAGGCCGAGCCCGGCAATCCCCGCAGCAATATAGGCATCCGTGTCATTCACCGTGACCCGCCGCGTCATGGCCACCGAAGTCGCCCCCTTGCCCTCGCCGAACGTCCAGCTCAACGGACGGCCGGTCCGGCTGTCCGTGTAACCCACCGCGACATGCTCTCGAAGGTCGGCGACGCATGCCGGCGTGCCGTAGCGGTCCAGATATTCGGGCGATCCGCAAACATACCAGTCAAAGTTGGCGAGACGGCGCACGATGAGGCTGGAGGGCTGCGGTACGCCCGCCCTGATAACGCAATCGATACTCTCCTGGACAAGATCCGATAAACCGTCGCTCAGGTGCAGATCGATTTCGATATCCGGATATCGCAAGACCAGCTGGGGGAGCGCCGGGACGACGAATTGCCGCGCAATCGACGGGGTCGTTCCGACCCGGATAGCGCCGCGAATCGTTCCTTCCGGTTCCGCGATGGCGTCCTCTGCCGCCTGCAGTTCGCGCAGGATGGCCGTACAGCTGTCATAGTATCGCAGCCCCGCATCGGTGAGACTTATCGCCCGGGTGGTCCTCTTCAGGAGCTGCGCTCCCAGATGCGCTTCCAAATCCTTGACGGCCTTCGTCACGGTGGACGGCAGGACGCGCGAAGTCTCCGCCGCGCGCCGGAAGCTTCCGGTTTCCACCACGCGCTTGAACAGCTCCATGGCTTGAAATCGATCCATCCTGCCTCTCCCAGCGCAATTGGCCGGAAACGCGAGCACACTGCGCCTTTCCTCAACCATAAATTATTCGAATTAAGCAAACAATCAAATCAAATTCGTCACGCTTATCATCCCGCATCCGTGTCCATATCCTTCAGATCTACCGCTCGAAGCTATCAGACACGGAGCAAACGATGGCGGAAGGAACGATATTACCGAGAGACGATGTCAAAATCCTCTCAGATCTGGCCCGCGATTGGGTAGAAAATGGATGGCGACACACCCCAGACGAACCGTTCGATTTTTATGAACGTCTCGCACGATTCTATGATTGGTCTTCCGAAGGCACGCAGTTCTTTGACGACTTCGATAAGGAACGGCGAGTGAACATGTCCGCGTCCCAATATGCCGCGATCTGGGACGCAGTCATCCCGACCATGAGGAAGTTGACCAACGTCATGATCGGCGAACCGCACCCACTGGTGTCGGGCGACCTCGCCGTCATGAGTGTTCAATTCGTCACCTCCTTTGTGACCGCCGAAGGCGAAGAAGGCCGCGTGCACACGCTTTCAAGCCTCGTTTGGCGGCGATCGGGCAACGACTGGCGCATCATTCGCGAGCACGGCAGCGGCATCAGACCGCACCACGGCTAGCCGTCCCCTCCCAGTAAACGCCGGGCACGACCTCCCAGTTGGAGAGAAGATATGAAATTCGGATCAAGACTGCTCATCAACGGCGCGTTGGTGGCGGGCGACCACACCCTCGACGTCATCAACCCCGCCACGGGCGACGTGTTCGCGACGGTGGCCCGCGCCTCCCGGGCGCAGGCGGAAGCGGCCATCGCGGCCGCCAAAAAGGCCCAGCCCGCGTGGGATGCCCTTGGCTGGGAGGCGCGCAGCGAGCGGCTGCAGGCGCTCGCCGACGCCATGGCGCAGCACCGTGACGCCTTCATCGACACCATGGTGGCCGAGCAGGGCAAGCCGCGCCGCGAGGCGGCGGACGAGGTGGACTATTCCATCGCCTTCATCCGCTATTTTGCGGGCCTGAGGCTGCCCCACAAGGCCTTCGGGGTCGCGGGCGGCCGGGTCGAGCTGCGCCATCGCCCGCTCGGCGTTGTCGCGGGGATCAGCCCGTGGAACTTCCCGCTGCTCATCCCGGCGGCGAAGATCGCGCCCGCGCTGATGGCGGGCAACACCATGGTGATGAAGCCCGCGCCGACCACGCCGATCCTCACCCTCATGATCGGCGAGCTGGCGGCCGGCATCCTGCCCCCCGGCGTGCTCAACGTCATCACCGACCAGAACGATCTCGGCGACCTGCTCACCTCCCACCCGGATATCGCCAAGGTCACCTTCACCGGGTCCACGGCGACCGGGCGGCGGATCATGGCGAGCGCGGCGCCGACGCTGAAGCGTCTGACGCTGGAGCTGGGCGGCAACGACGCCGCGATCGTGCTCGACGACGTGAACGTGGAGGAGGTGGCCGAGCGCATCTTCAACGCCGCCTTCTTCAACACCGGCCAGGCCTGCCTTGCCATCAAGCGCGTCTACGTCGCCGATGCGATCTACGACGCCTTCAGCGAGGCGGTGGCGCGCCGCGCCCGCGAGGCGATCGTGGGGCCGGGCAATGACCCGTCCTCCCGCTTCGGTCCGCTCCAGAACCGGCAGCAGTTCGAGAAGGCGAAGCACTTCATCGAGGTGGCCCATCGCGACGGTCGCGTGATTGCGGGCGGCACGGTGGTCGAGGGGCCGGGCTATTTCGTCCACCCGACCGTCGTGCGCGACATCGACGACACGAGCGAGCTGGTCGCGCAGGAGCAGTTCTGCCCCGTCCTGCCCATCATCCGGGTCGCGGACAGCGAGGACGCGCTGAGCCGGGCCAACCGCAGCGATTTCGGCCTCGGCGGCTCGGTCTGGTCCGGGGACGCCGCCCGCGCCAAGGCGCTGGCGGAGCGGATGCAGTCCGGCACGGTCTGGGTGAACCAGCATCTGAACTTCGGCCCCGAGGTGCCGCTCGCAGGCGCGAAGCAATCGGGCATCGGCGTCGAGTGGACGGAGCTGGGCCTCGCCGAGTTCTGCCAGGTCAATGTCATCAATCAGGCCACGTGACGCGCCGTGCGGCGCGAACGGATTCAATCGAAAGGAAAAGGCAAATGACAATGGAAAACGGAAAAGTCGATCTGCGCGACATGCTGGTGCTCGGCGCCGGTCAACTCGGAATGGCGGTGCTGCGCGCCCTTGCACCGAAGGTGCGGGCGGCGGGTCAGCCGCTCACCGCGCTGGTCGCGCCCCAGACGGTGGACAGCCCCACCGAGCAGGACGAGACTAGCTTGGAGGAGCTGCGGGCCCTCGGCGTCGAGGTCATCGGCTTCGACCTCAGCTCTGAGGAGGATGCGTTGGCCGAGTTGTTCAGCCGTTACCGGACGGTGCTCAACTGTACCGGGTTCGTCGCCGGCCCGGGCACGCAGCTGCGGATCACGCGCGCCGTGATGAAGGCAGGCGTCAAGCGCTACTTCCCGTGGCAGTTCGGGGTCGATTACGACATCGTCGGGCGCGGAAGCGGCCAGCCCGTCTTCGACGAGCAGTATGAGGTGCGCCAGCTCCTCCGTTCCCAGCAGGATGTGGAATGGGTGATCGTCCAGACCGGGATGTTCACCAGCTTTCTGTTCGAACCGGCCTTCGACGTGGTCAACCTCGACCGCGGCACCATTCACGGCCTCGGCAGCTGGGAAACCAAGGTTACGGTGACGACGCCGGAGGACGTGGGCAAGCTGACGACCGAAATCCTCATGACCGAACCGCGGATCGCCAACGAGGTGGTATTCGTGGCGGGCGACACCATCTCCTACGGCCATCTGGCGGACGTGGTCGAGCGCGTCACCGGCCGCACCTTCCAGAAGGAGGCGTGGACCCTCGACAAGCTGCGCGCCGACCTCGCCGTAGCGCCGGAGGATGTGATGACCCGCTACCGCGCCGCCTTCGCCCTGGGCGACGGCATGTGGTGGGACAAGGCCAACACCTTCAACGCGCGCAAGGGCCTCAAGGTCATCGAGGTGGAGGCATATCTGCGGGCGCGATTGGGCCGCTAAGAGCCTGTCACCGGGCCGCTCTGCCGGGACTTGCGGCACGGGCGGGGCGGCCCGGTGCGACGCTCGGGCCAGCCCGATCGAACGAGTGTTCTGCGGGTCCCGCTCGCCCGTGGCTCGACCGGTCTCAGTAATCGCCGCTTGCGAGCTGAGAGACCACCGGACCCAGCAGTGCGCGCCCTGACACCTCGATCCGCTGCGCGTTGACCCAACGGTTTTCCTAGCACTACTTTGGCAGATTGTGAGGGTCGGACGGCCTGCATCCGCAATGCGGGCAAGGTCGGTCTGGCGGCCTGGAGAGTTGGTCAATGATGGCTTGCCGGATTCTGGGCAGGCTGGGTTGCGGTGGCGGGCCGACGATTCTTTTTCCCCCCTTTGGCCTGCTTGAGGCGGAGGGACTGAAGAAAGGCAAGTGCAATCATCGACATCAATGCATGTCGGTGCAGCCCCTTCCATGATCGGCCTTCGAAGTGGTCGAGGCCCAACTCTTCCTTGAGTTGCTGGTGGGCTTGCTCGCAAACCCAGCGGGCTTTGATGGTGCCCGCCAATTGCTTGATCGTCGTCTCGACCGGAAGGTTGGTCAGGTAGTATTTGCGTTCCCCAGTCGAGCGATGTTCGCCGACGAGCCACACCTCTTCGCCGGGCAGATGTTGCGCGCCCATATCGTGAATGCGCTGTGGTGGTCCGTCTGCGACACGGACGCGAACCGCGGCAAAGCGAGCAGAGAGCTTTCCCTTGGTGCCGCGCCGCCAGCTGACCTTGCACCATGCTGCGGTCTCCAGCATCGTCTGTGCCGATACCGAGATGATGTCCGGTATTGCGTTCTTGCGAGGGCGGCCCCGGCCAGCGACGGGAAAGATCATTGTGACATTGGCGGGGTAAACCTTCTGCTTGAACGGTATGCCAACAGCCCAGGCAAGGCCCCTCTCGCTCAGGCCTTGGCGGAAAGGACCGGAAAGGCCGTATCCTGCATCGGCAAGGACACAGCCGAAGCGAACGCCTGCAGCGCGGACCCGATCGATCTCGGCCAGCGCGATTTCGGGCTTGGTCCTGTAGGAGCGCAATTCCTCGGGAACCCCGGCGCGCTCCAAGCGGGCCGCATCGCTCGTCCAGCTCTCCGGCAGGAACAGCCGCAAGCCCACCATGATTGGCACTTCTCGCGATGCCAAGGTGAGCGAAACCAGCGTCTGGCAGTTGGCATTCTTGCCGAGTGCCGAAGCATATTGTGGCGCCACGCCGACCGAATGATGGCCCTTCTTGGGCAAGGCCGTATCGTCGATGATCAACCAGGCATTCTCGCCTCCGACCTGTCGGTCAGCCTCGGCGAGCCATCACTCCGAAGAGATTGACCCGCGCTACCGCATCATGGTGCCGGAAGAGTTCGTGAAGACGGAGGCCGGCGATGGCGCGGGAAGGCTTTTCAACATTGAGGCAGTTCATGAACGCTTTTCGACATCGGCGATGAGTTTTCGACTCCCTCGCTCCCATTCGCACCCGGAGCCGCACCGTCCAGAACCTATACGTTCTAACGCATATTCCTATCATATACGCCGCGGCGCATAATTTTACGTTATACGTTACAGCGCATATTGACATCTTATGCGGTATAACGTATACTCACTAAATGAACGACCTCGCACGCACACCCAGGCAGATCGGCACCACCATCCAGCGCGCCCGCAAGAAGCGCGACTGGACACAGATGCAACTCGCCGAGCGGGCAGGCCTGCGCCAGGCTACGATCTCATTGATCGAAAGCGGTGAGAAGCCTGCCAAGCTCGACTCCATCCTCGCTGTCCTCGCCGCTCTCGACCTTGAGTTCAGGATCGGACCGCGTTCCAAGGGGCACGGGCAGGACATCGAGGAGCTGTTCTGATGGGACGGCGCCCGGCCTATGCGCCGTTACGAGTCTATCTGAACAACCGCCGCGTCGGGACACTAAGCCGCGAAGCAAGCGGTGCGATTGAATTCACATACCATGAGGACTGGCTCGGCTGGGCATCCGCGCTGCCGGTCTCGCTCTCTCTTCCCTTACGGGAGACGCCCTATCGCGGCGAGCCGGTCGCGGCCGTCTTCGAAAACCTGCTGCCGGACTCCGAGACGCTGCGCCGCCTTGTTGCCGAGAAGGTTGGCGCGCGCGGCATCGATGCCTACAGTATGCTGACCAAGATCGGCCATGACTGTGTTGGCGCGCTGCAATTCATTGCAGGGGATGACGAGGCGCCTGACGCAACCGGAACGCTCCAGGGCGAGGCTGTTGATGCCGAAGCCATCGAGAAAATCCTGAACGGCCTAAGCCAGGCTCCGCTCGGGCTTACGCGCGATGATGCGTTCCGGATTTCCGTGGCGGGGGCACAGGAGAAGACCGCCCTGCTCCGGCACGAAGGGAAATGGCTCAAGCCTCACGGAACGACACCGACCACACATCTGATCAAGACGCAGATCGGTCAGTTGCCTGGCGGCATCGATCTCTCGGACAGCGTTGAGAATGAGTATTTCTGCCTGAAGCTCACGGAAGCCTTCGGCCTGCCGGTCAACAACGTCTCCATCGAAACCTTCGGCAAGACCAAGGCTCTCGTCATCGAGCGCTTTGATCGACTCTGGACGAGGGACGGCCGCCTGCTGCGCCTGCCGCAGGAAGATTGCTGCCAGGCGCTCTCCGTCCCGCCGACGCTCAAATACCAGAATGAGGGCGGGCCGGGCATGGTGGATGTGCTGAACCTGCTCAAAGGCAGTGACACGCCAGCTGAAGACCAAGAGGTCTTCATCAAGGCGCAGCTGATCTTTTGGCTGATCGGCGCAACGGACGGCCATGCCAAGAACTTCAGCGTGTTCCTAAGCCCTGGCGGCAGCTATCGCATGACGCCGCTCTACGACATTCTCACCGCCCAGCCCGCGCTGAATGCGCGCCAGATCGAGCGTAAACAGATGAGGATGGCGATGTCGGTCGGCAGCAGCCGACACTACCGGTTCGATCAGATTCACGGTCGGCATTTCGTGCAGACAGCCATGCAAGCCGGCCTGTCAAAGAAACGCGCCATAGCGATCATTGAAGAGGTGGCAGAGCGTGCCCCCAAGGCAGTGGAAACCTCCACGCAGGCGCTCCCCAAGGGCTTCCCGATGGCTGTCGCTGACGCTGTTACGGCTGCCGTGGAAGAGCGGCTTCGCGGCCTCGAACTCACAGACGCGATTTAATCGATTTAGGACCATCAGTCGTCTCGGTGTTGATTTCCGTCGAGACGTGAC
>NZ_AEPN01000072.1:0-8874 GCF_000185925.1 Paracoccus sp. TRP
GGTGAATCCCTTTTGTCAACACGCCCTAGGTCACGTCCGTCGAGGTGAATGTGCTCCGATATAGACTCGATTGCCTGGTGGGCGATTCCTTGGTTGTCGAGATCAATGGGGCAGCTTGGCACTCCTCTTCAGAAGCGGTTGCACAGGACCCGCCAGCACGACATGACGGCGGCGACGGTCGCCTACGATTGCTCGGGGGTTTATGTCGAGACGGACTACTGAATGGGGAATTATGGAACTGGCGCGGGCGAGCTCCGGGCCAGGCGACCCCACCAGGGGATACGTCACACGCCTCGACCGTGGCGTACCTCCCGGCCCGGATGACAGGTTCACGGCCGAAAAGAGCGGCCGGGCGTGGCTGCGCCAAAATGGTGGCACGCCAAGGCAACATGTGTTCCGTGCAGCGGTGGGCACAATTGTGCACCTTGGATCAGGCTCTTGTTCGTCGTCGTGATTTGGTGATCGTCGGCCGGTCACCACCAGAAATCTTCGCTTTCCCGGTGCAGTTAGGGTAACGAACGCAGCCGAGGAACTTGCCAAAGCTGCCGCTGCGTTCGACCAGCCAGCCATCTTCGCACTCCGGGCAAGTCGGGTAGCTGGCACCACACCCACATCGAACCTCGCTCGTCCCTTCAGCATGGCGAGGCAGGGCCGTGCCGCAGGATGGGCAGGCGGGCAGCAGGTTTCCGCAGTGCTGGACGTGCTCGCAGCGGTACCAGATGCGGCCATCCTTTCCCGCTACGCCCAGCAATCGCCCGCCGCATTTGCCGCAAACGTGGGCCTCTGGTTCCGCTCCGGGGGCTGTCGAGATCCCGTAGGCCGGGTCTTTGCGAAGCTCGGTCACAAAGGACGAAGGACGGGCATTCGAGGCAAGGATCGTCAGGGTATGACGGGCCCGCGTCATCGCCACATACATGACGCGCCGCTCCTCAGCGTTCTGGAACGCCTCCTCCTCGGGCGAGACCAACGACAGGAGGGGGTCGTCGACAATTTCAGACGGGAACCCCATGCGGCCGCTGTCGGCATTCAGCAGGATGACATGGTCGGCTTCCAGCCCCTTCGAGGCATGGATGGTCTTGAAGCTGATCTTCAGCTGCGGGAATCGGCGCCGCAGACCCGGCATGTCCGGTTCGTTGAAACGGTAGCGGCCGAGGAGCAGTACGGTCGTGGGCTTGGCCTCCAGAGCCGCAGCGGCAGACAGGGTGGCAAGCACCTCGTTAATCTCCCTGTCATCCTCGCCCTTGGACACTGAGACGATCCTGATCGCCGGTTCGGTCGCGGTCCCGGCCGGGACGATCTTCTTATCGATCTGGGCGGGGTTCTGCAGAACGAAGGTTCGGGCGGCAAAGGCAATCTGGTCGACCGAACGGAAGGTGCGGCCGAGGTCGACGGTCCTGTGCACGCCGGTCTCGCCATCGAAACGGCCCCCGAACTCCCGCCCGAAATGGCGCATCAGATGGATGTCGGATCCGGCGAAGCGGAAGATCGATTGCCAGTCGTCACCCACGGCAAAGACGCGCACATCCGGATGCTGGGCCTTCAACGCCTTCACCAGCCGGGCCCGGCTTTGCGAGATGTCCTGGAACTCGTCGACCAGAATGTGCCGGAACGGGCTGACATACTGGCCGGTCTCGGCATAGCGCGCGGCGCGCAGGATCATGTCCTCGAAGTCGATCCGGCCCTCCAGACGCTTCTGATATTCCTCGAAGACAGGCGCGAAGACGTCGAGGAACGCCCGGGCTCGTTTGCCTAGCTTCATCCGGTCGGACTTGGTCTCGCAATCCTGCAGGCTGTAGCCGCCGCTCTTGAACTTGCGCAGGAAGGTTCCGAGCAGCTTGGAAAAGTCATCGACCTGCTTCAGTTCGACGATCCGGTCATAGATGGTATCGACCGGCCGGGGGTTCAGGGTGACATGCGGAGCCAGCTTTTCGGCAAGGCCGGTCAGCAGGCGGCCCTCCTGCCGCTCATAGCTGTAGGTCTCGATCAGGGTGGTCTGATGCTCGGCGTGGACCTTCCGCTTCCAGTCCATCCCCGCCAGGTATTCGTCGCGGTCCAGGAAGGGCGCCGTGACCAGCCTTTCGCTGCCGTCCCGCGCCTTTTCTCGCCGCACCCCGAAATGCTCGATGTAAATGCCGCTTTCGGTCAGGCGGAAATCGGGCTGGTAGTCGCGCCTGCCGGTTTCCGCGATCTTGTGTTCGTAGACCGGCTCGTATTCGTAATCGACGCCGTTTTCGTAAAGCCAGTTTGCGATCTGCAGCTCTTCGTAACTCTTGACCTTTTCACCCTGCAGCGTCCGCAGGTCTTGGGCTTCCATGTGGGTGTAAAAGTCATGCTTGGTCTTGAAGTCCCATTCCGTCTTCGGCTCGACCAGGAAATGCGCGAAGAACTGGATGATCGCCTTCGACACCTCGGACAGGCGATAGACCAGGTCCTTCAGAATCTGCTTGATCAGGTTGGTGAAGGCCATGTCGTCGGTGGCATGATCTGCCAAGGCGGGCTTTGTCCCTTCGACGATCCCGATGATGTCATAGGCAATCGCGTGAAAGGTCCGCGCGACGATGGGCACGCCCGATCGGGCCTCGACCCGTTCCGACATCTCCTCGGCCGCATTCTTCGCGAACGCCAGAAGCAGGATTTCCTCCGGCTGCCGGATGCCCGCCTTTACGAGATAGGCCGCCTTGGCGGTGATGACGCTGGTCTTTCCCGACCCGGCCCCGGCAAGAACCAGCGTCGCATCTTCATCGACGACGACCGAAAGGCGCTGTTCCGGCGTCAGCGGCTTGCTCTCGATGGTGTCGAAGAAATCCTTCCAGCGCTCCAGTTCTGCGGTGACAAAGGTGGTGATGCCGTTGGCCCTTGCAGTTCGCGCGTCGGCGGCGAATTTTCGGACGGGCGCGATGCGCGCGACAACCTCGGGACCGATGGCCTCGGCATTCAGCTTGGACAGGAGCGAAGCATCCATATCGCGGGCCTCATGGAGCAGAGGTGCGATCCGGCACGCGGCCGGGTATCGGGATGGCGCGGCCAGCGACAGCACCTCGGCCAGGATCCGGTCCAGTCGCGCCTCGTCTTTCTTGAGGGCCGCGAGGTTGAAGCGGGTCCAGGCCGTCCTGACTGCTTCCAAGAAGTCCTGAGCGTCTTGGTGGCCCGCGCCTTTCAGCGTGACACCGTAATCGTCGGCCGAATGGATGGTCAGTGCGGTTCCGAGTATCCCCTTCCGAAGGGAAGGTGCGCTCGCCATCGACTGCAACGGTATTGCGACAAGATTGCCGCGTCGCGTTATCCGGATGTGATCCCCATCCAGTTCGAGCGCGCGAGCGGACCGGCCGAAGGGATCAGCCAGGAAACCGAAAAACGCGCGTTGTTGTATTCGAATCAATGAATTGGGCCTTCGTGGTCAGTCCAGCGCACAATGTGTCGTCGCCACCATGAGCCGCAACCATGTTTGCGCAAACCATTAAGAAGTCACTCGCGGGCGCGCTGGCAATCCCACCGGCCCCCAATAGCCGGCGGAATGCAGCGCGCCCGTCAAACATCGCAGATAGTCATCGCAAAAGAATACCTGCGTGGTCGGCGTTATGTCCACCGACCTTGGTGGGCTCCGAGCGGGTTCGCCGCCATCCCCACCGCCACGCTTGATCCGGCCCACAGTCCGGCGTCTCCCGCGGTCCCCGCGCTTATCGGGTCCGGGTCCCCATCCACGAAAAGTTCAGTCGGCTATTCTTCCGCCTCGTCTGGCCCTTCCGAAGAGGGCTCCGGGCGAGACAGCGTCGCCACGATTCGACCAAACTCGCCGAGGATGTCTCCGTGGTTCTTTTCGAGATAGCGATTGATCCGTTCATTCGTGAGCAGGCGTTCGACGTAGCGGCCCGCCACCACAAGACGTAGATGATCGGGACCAAGTGTCCCCTCGATCAGCTTGATGTTCTTCTGCAGGCTGGCCATCTCGGCCTTCATCCGCTCGGCCTGCTCGCGAGTGACACCGGGAGCGTCGGCCCGGGTCGCCGGATCGACAAGGTCGTCGGCATCGGTCGCAGCCAGGATGGCCTCGCTATAGGCCACCGTGTAATTGTTCGCTGCGATCATCAGTTCGGCCGCCTGTATCTGCCGCAAGGGCTTCATCTTGCGCAGGGACCTGAAACTGTTGACCGGGCAATGCTTGTCCTTCAGGAGTTCAGCAGCCTCGGGGCAGATGCCGTTCAGCAATGTCCGCTTTCGCCGGATCAACGCCACATCCACATTCAATGCAGCAGCAATACGGGCCTCTGGCACGCCACGCTCAATGGCCCGCAAGATCATCTTGTGTTCCTGAATTGTCGCGAGACGGCTGATGCGCTTGTTGTAGGTGAAAGACTCGTCGTCTGTGGCGACCAGGCAGGTGACGGTTTCCTCGCCCATTTCCTTCAAGACATGCAGACGGACATGACCATCGAGCAGGATGAACGTGCCGTCCTGACCAGGAGCGCGCGCAACCACGAGCGGTTCGATCAAGCCGGCCTCGCGGATCGATGCGGCGATCTGTGCATACTTCTGGCCCTTGGGAACCGTGATCGGCAGTTGCTTCACCGGCAGGATGGTGGCGATCGGGATCTGACGCAAGGTCGGCTCAAATCCTGGCCCCTTGGGCGGGGGCGTTTTACCCATATGTGTCATGCCCGAGGTTCCTTGAGACCGTCGACCACCATGCTCGGCAGGGAATCCAACCCCTCGGCACGGAGCAAAGTGAGGAAATTCTCATCCTTGAGCAGGGACTGGAACGCTGCGTCGAGGAACAGCAGGTTGCCGCGCGTCGACTGGGCCCTGCGGATCATGTCCTGCTGGCGTTCTGCCTCGATACGATAGGCCCGGACCAGCGCCGCCGATGTCATCCGCACCCCAGATCGTTTTGTGCGTGTGGCACCCTTTTTCTTGCCGTGCCGGTGGCGCAGTTCCACCAGCCGCCGTGCTTCAAGCAGCTTCTTGCCGCGCAATTCACCCGAGGCATAGGCCGCTTCCAGCGCCTTCTGCACATCCTTCTCTTCCGCCCTCGTGATATACAGTGCGACGCTGAGGGGCATCTGACCGGTCTCGACCGCGATCAGCAGTCGTTCCTCGCCGTTGGCGATCAACTCGCCGATTTCGTGAACGTACGACCAAGACAATCCGGTTTTCTCGGCGATGTCGTGGTCCGAGTATCCTCGGTCGCGCAGAATGGCGATGTCCTGCAGCAACTCGAGCGGTCGCTGCTGACGACGGGCGATATTCTCGATCACGCTACGCAGAAGTCGTTCGACCTCGTTCGCGTCCACGACGATGGCCGGGATGTGGGTTTCGCCCAGTGCAACATAGGCCTCCATCCGCCCCTGACCGCAGACCAGCCGATAGGCATCCCCTGACGCCGTGTCATCCTGCGCGACGGTGATCGGCTTCTTCAGCCCGACCTTGCCGATACTGTCCACCAGCGCACGAAAGGTCTTTTCAGATCGTTCTCGCGGATTTTCCACGGTGATGGCCGCAATGGGGATAATCTGAACCTCGGCGTGGGTTTCGATATCGCTCACCATGGTGTCACCTCGGAAACGGAAACGCGCCGGGCCATGTCGAAGAAAAAGTTCAACGTTTCAAAGCGGAAGGCGTCCAGCATCAGGCCATTCTCCTCTGCAAGCCCCAGAGGTTTGCTCCGCATCTCGAATTGGGGCAGCAGGTAGTAATCGAGCGCGTCAGTGTTCGTGCGGTTCATCCTGATGGCGATGGTGATGTCGGGCGCGAGTCCGGTGTCGAAGCGGATCTTCCAGCGCAGGCCGCCTGAGGAGGCTTCGCGGCAGCGGGCGACGACGACGGATGCCGTGAATTCGCCGTTGATGGTCAGCAGGTCCGTCGCAGGGTTCCTGATCACAGCACCGCCAAGCAGGGTGATTTCGTGGATCACGCGCTCAATCTCGTCGCCGTGAAATTGCCGCAACAGGCGGTTGGCTTCGATGTAGCGATAGTCGCGATCCGGGGTGAACCCGACAAGGGAATAGGCCCTGAGCAGGCTGCCGAAGCGATGGGCATAGGCGCCGCTGGACGGCATCCCATCCGCTTCGTCGATCACCAGCCCCGAGATATAGCCATGGCGCTGGAAGAGCCGGGTAAGGCGCTCCAGCATCTCCTCATCCGAGAAGCGACGGTTGCGCGCCGCGATGATGGCCTAGGCCTTCTGAAACTGTTTCGGCTCGACGATGGCATCGAAGGCGCCGTCCGAACGGATCCACATCTCCGGGCCGTTGGCGACCCGCTTGCGCTTCAGTTTGAATGAGCGCCGGTTGTAGACGTTGTTGCCGATGTATTTCTCGTTGGTCAGGATCTGGTGGACGGTTGCGCGGGTCCAGGCCCGTCCGAGATCGGTGAGGATGCCACGTTCGTTCAGCTCGGCCGCGATTTCGCTTTCCGACAGGCCCTTCTTCAGAAACTGGCTGTAGATCCAGCGCACCGTCCGGACCTCCTCGTCTGGTCCGGGAACCAGGACGACGCGATCAGTCTGAAGGCTCTTGTGCTCACCGCGCTTCAGTTCGGTTTTTACTTCGCCCCGCTCATTGAGCAGGGCGCGACGCAACCCGAAGCCCGCCGGGCCGCCCTGACGATAGCCGAGCTCAATCAGGCGGCATTGGCCCGCGAAGACCTTCACTGAAAGCTCACGGCTGTATTCGCCCGCCATTGCGCGCTTGACGCTTTTGACGATGGTGGAGGTCGGAGAACCATCGTTCTCGAATTGCTCCGCGCAATAGGCGACCTGCATCCCCGCCTTGCGGCAGCGGTATTCGTAATAGGCAGATTCGTCGGTGTCCTGAAAACGTCCCCAGCGGGTGACGTCATAGACCAGAATCACGCTGAACTCGGCCACGCCGGATTCGACATCGGCGATCATCTGCTGCAATGCCTCCTGCCGCCGATGATCAGGCCGCTTTTCGCATCATCCGAATAGGTTTTGACAATCCTGATGCCGCGGCGTTCGGCGTATTCGCGGATGGTCTGCGCCTGGTTCTGGGTTGAATACTGTTGATGCTCGGTCGACATCCGGACGTACTCCGCAGCCAGCAGCTGCTCTGACGGCTCGGTTTCTCCTTCGGATAATAGTGCTTTTCCCCGAGCCACGCCCGCCTCCCAAGAAATCATGTGGGCTGCTTCGAGCTGATGGCCCTCTACTGCAGGCCCAAGCGCAAATACGAACTGCCGCTTTTCATGTCCTTCCCAGAGTATTATCGAAGGAGGACGCAGAGATGCGGACCAAGACGGGCACATTTGTGCCGAAAACGGGCACAAATGTGGACCTTGAAGCCGATGTCGCCGACTACCGGACCGCCATTGCCGCGGCGCTTCGGGAGGAACTCGGCCTGACGCATCGGGCAGTCAAGACGGCGATGCGGTGGACGGGCGCCAGCGAGCGGACCGTGAAATACTGGATCGCTGGCGAGCGTGGACCCAGCGGCGAGCATCTGATCGCACTGGCCAGGCACTCTGATATCGTGTTCCACATGGTCCTGCTGCTGGCCGATCGGCACGACGGCGCGGATGCCGAATAAGGTCAAGCCGCCACTGAGGCCGCGGGGAGGCCAAATTGGTCCACCGCCGCCAGACTTGATGTGTAGTGTTTTTTGGTTATATTGAATACACGCCTAGCATGAGGAGCCTTCCATGTCCCGCACCACGACCATGACCGTCCGTCTGAGCGGTGCGCTCAGCGATTTCGTCGCGGCCAATGTCGGCGAGAACGGCTCTTACGAGAACATCAGCGAATACGTGCGCGACCTGATCCGGCGAGACAAGGAGCGGGCCGAGCAGGAGGCTTTCGACCGGCTGAAGGCCGAACTGACCCGCGCCTTCGCCGCGCCTGAGACCTGCTACAGGCCGCTGACGGCCGCCGAAGTCATCGCTCGCAACCGGGCCTGACCGGATGGCGATCCGGGTTCAGGAGGCGGCATCACTCCGCCTCGATGACATCTACCGCTATACGCGCGACCGATGGGGCGAGGTCCAAGCGGACCGCTACATCACCGGCATGTTCGAAGCGTTCGAACGGATCGAGGCCCATGGCGTCGCCTCAAAGCCTATCCCGGCAGAGTTCGGCGTTGAAGGGTTCTTCTTCCGGTACGAGCACCACTTCGTCTATTGGCGCCGATTGTCCGACGGCGATATCGGTATCGTCGCTATCCTGCATGGGCGCATGCATCAGATCGACAGGTTCAAGGAAGATTTTCGCGACTGATACGGCAGGCGCTCACGCCCGTGATGCTTGCATGCGCCGTCGGCGGCATCCACAAGAGAAGGTTGGATATCAGGCCCATCCCCTCCGCCACTTGCCCTTGCGAAAGCGTTCTCCCGATCCGGCTGCGGCCGGATTTTTCCGTTGTTTTCGAGGGTTATGCGGGCGGGGCTGTTAACCGGCTCACGCTCCAAAGGGCGCACACGCGTTCTCTTCGGGCCGATATTCTCCAGACCTGTTAACCGCGTACAGTCCGGTTCAGAGCCCATGCTATTGAAATCAGTGGATTTAAACTGGATGCGCCCCGGGCGGGGTTCGCAGTTCCGTTCGCCACTCCGCTGGAACCCGGATCGAACGATCAGCGAACGGCCCTAGGCCGCCTGCGCGAAGCCACCGTTCACGGCCTGCTGCCACACATGGGCGTAGACGCTTGCGGCAAGCGCTTTCTTTTCATCGGGCGTGAACGGCGGTGACGGCAAACTTGCGAAGACTTCGTCCAAGATGAAGACCTCGACGTCTGCCTTGGTCTGTTCCTTCTCCCAGAAGCGATCGAGCTCAGCCAGGCGCGCCTTTATGGATGCCAAGAGGTCGCGGCTCGCCTGCTTCACCCGCTCACGAGACGTCTTGTGTTGATTTCCGTCGAGACGTGACCC
>NZ_AEPN01000071.1:0-9382 GCF_000185925.1 Paracoccus sp. TRP
ATCGCACCATCAAACCGTGGGATCAAACATCTCCCTGGAAGAGATCGCGCAGGACGACACCGCCCGCCGCCTCATAGGCATCGACACCGACGAAGATCGCGCGACGATCTGAGGCCCTGACCGAGGTCTCGGTCAGCATGCGCCGGATGGCATAGGGCTCCTTGTTCCAGGAGTTCTTGATCGCCTCCCAGACCTGCATCTGACGCGCATGATCCGGGTTCACGGTAAATGCCATCAGTTGTTCGAGCGTCATGCCATCCTCGGCATACACCTCGAGCAGGGCAGGGGTCACGGAAGCGAGTTTCAGGCGCTGCTTGACGATCTGCGGCGTGACGAAGAAGGCCGCCGCAATCGCTTCCTCGCCCTGACCCTTTTCGCGCAGGGCCTGAAACGCGCGGAACTGGTCCAGCGGGTGCAGGGCGACGCGCTGCATGTTCTCTGCCAGCGAGTCGTCCTCGGCGAGGATCTCCGACGCCGTATCCCGCACGATGCAACGGATCGGCGCGGTCTTGGCCAGCCGCTTCTGCTTCACCAGCAGCGACAGCGCCTGGAAACGACGGCCGCCGGCCGGGATCTCGAACATGCCGGTTTCGACCCCTTCAGCATCGACCACGGGCCGGACGTTCAAGCCCTGCAGCAGGCCGCGCCGCGCGATGTCCTCGGCAAGTTCCTCGACGGAGACGCCTGCCTTGATGCGCCGCACGTTGGACTGGCTCAGCACGAGCTTGTCGAAGGGGATGTCCCGTGAGGGGGACAGAGTGACTTTCTGGGCTGCTTTCGCCATCAGATCTTCTCCACGACGGGCGCCGGAAGCCACTCTCCCGATCTCACTTCCCGTCACCCCTCAACCCACCAACCTTTTCCTCTCTTCTGCTACCGACACATCGCCGCGTGACTTAACAGCTGTAAAGTCGCGCCGAACTTGATGATCGCTCCAAGAGACTTAACAGCTGTTATGCAGCATTTCGCCGGGACATCAGCGCCATGACCATCGGCCCACAGGAGAACTCGCCCGCCGCTGCCTTGGATGTCAGCGCACGGAGGTAGCCACCGGGCGACCGGATGTCCGCAAAGCGTTCCAGCATAGCGACGACAACGATCGATGCCTGCTCGGGGCCCATGAACCGTTGCGCTTCTTCCCAAGCGGACGCGCTGATCCCCATGGCGGGCCGTACATGGCAAGCCGCGTCGAAAAGCTGATGCCAATGGCGGATGTCGCCTTGGTAAAAGGTTTTGAGCGACGGGCAGCCAGCGATCACCAGATGGAGCGGGATCTTTGGCACGCGTTTTGTGTCCGCTTCTTCCACGTCAGCACCAGGTGCATCCGTTTCAACATCTGGCGCGTCGGCCGACGCCCCGCCTTTTTCTAAGGCAGGTTCAAGATCTATAGATTCTTTATTTGAATTATGATGGTGGCGCTCAAAACTGGCACCATTGGTGCTCATTTCCTCTGTTTCATGGCCATCAAGGACGTTGCGTGCGCGATCGAGAAGGGCTTCAAGGTCGGTCCGATATGCGGAGAGCTCTTCAAGCGTGAGCTTGCGGCGCAGGGCGCGCGCTGTGAGGACAGCCTTGTCGCGAAACTGATCCCACAGGCCAAGGCCGGGCTGGATCTCCTCTCCAAACTCCGCGAGGGCAGCGAGATCGCGCCGCATCAGGCTCACGACCTCCCGCAGTCGCCGCACACGGTCCTCGGCCTCACGCACGGCCTCTGCGGCCCGTGCCACCTCTTCGGACCGGCAGTAGAGTGGCGAGAGATCGAAGCCGAAAGCCACGCGCTCTTCGCCATGCTTGCGGACATACCTCTTCCCGTTGGGGCTATCGCGGCGCATGAGTAAGCCAGCGTCCACCAGGCGGGCAATGTGCCTGCGCATGGTGGAGCAGGGCATGCCATTCAGCCGCTCGCAGATCGCCTTGTTGGACGGGAAGACGACCATTTCAGCGTTCCCGCCAAGCGCATCGTCCGGGAAGAAGCTGAGAAGACCCTGCATGACCGTCAAATCACGTTCTGTGACCCCAAAGGCCGCTTGCGCCTTGGACAGTTCGCGCAGGAGTTCCCACTTGTTGATGGGCTTACCCGGAACAGATACCTCAGGCCGCTCGACCACGCGCAGATGGTTGTGCGAGATCGGCCGCATAAACGGCGAAATCGGTGTGTACTCCATGATGTCATTCACGAAGGCAAAATTTCCCTGGCCCGCGAATCGCTTTGCGCTTGCGGGAAAGGGGCCAGATCGCTACATTCAGAGGTGCGAAAACTGAGTTTTGTAGCGGGCTGGTCCCGTGCGAAACCTAAGAAAGGTCTCGTGAAGCTTGCTTCTCGGGGCCTTTTTCTTTTCTGCCTGTCTCGTGCCTCCTTTTTGGTTGTTGCTCTTCCTCAGTCTTCCTTGCGCTTCCAGCGCTCGTGAAGCTCGGCGATCAGCTGCGGGGCCTTGCCCTCAAGCCAGCTGACAAAATCTCTGTCCTCGGCCTTCAGCTCGAGCTTGAACTGTCGGCCGCGGCGCCCTGTCGCGATGGTTGCAGCCCCGACACCCGGAATGGCCACACTAGGTGCCCCTCGGGGGCTTGATGGGCGGGTCGGCCGCTCTGCCTGCACCACTGCGGCGAGGACGGCCAGGAACGCGGCGTCCGACTTTTCGTCAGGTCCACCGGAGTGAGAGGACCTGGTCTCTGCCGCTAGTGCAGCGAGGTTCTCGCGGTCCACAGATGCATCGCCCAGTGACTTCTTGAGTTCCTCCCAACGAGGCCGGCCGATACCTGGCGCAGCACCTATCGCTAGGACGAGGCTCTCGCCAACCGCGCGGACGACGCTTAACAGCTGCGACACACCAGCTTCGGTAAGACCTAGAACCTCTGCCACGCCCTTGTTGGTGCGTTCCGCCTCTCCCAGGTGATCGCCATTGAGCAAGGCTGCCGCCACCAAGGCACGTTCGATGAAGCTCAGGTCGCGGCGTTCTTGGTTCTCGAGCAGCTGATCCCGAAGCGCCTGATCCCCGTCCATTTCGGTGACGATCGCACGGACCTTGATCCCGAGATCCCGGCAGGCTTCAAGCCGACGCCGCCCGTAGATCAGGCTGTAGCGATCCCCTTCGAGAGGTCGCACGAGGATCGGCACCCGTTGGCCACTTCTGGAGATCGATGCCTTCAGCCCCGCAATCTCGATTTGAAGACGGTCATCCAGCCTGCCCACGGTCTCGACATGGTCAGGCTCGATCTCGAACACGCCGCCCCGCAGCCTGCGCCCCTCAAGAGCGTCGGGGGCATTGCGCAAGGTCTGCAAGGGCAGTCCCAGTTTAGGCTTTCTTGCCATTGCGTCCCCACGTGCTTTGGATGATCGCAGCGATCTCGTCGTTGACGGCATTCATGGACTCGATGGCGCGGTCGAAGGTCTGGCGCGTGAAGTCCTTCTTGTCCGCCTCATACAAGGTCTGCTTGGTCAGCCCGGCATCCGATATCGCCGTCGACTCGACCATGTGGTTGGTCAGCACCGAACGCCCGAAGAGCCCGCGGATGAAGGCGATCACCTCGGTTTGCGGGGCGTCGCCCACCTTGTAGCGGGTCGGCAGGAACCGGAGCCAATCGAACCGCAGGTTGGCGCCTGCATCGCGGATCACGCCCAGCAGGTCGGCCGTCATCCGCAGGAACTGCGACATGGACATGAGGTCAAGCATCTGCGGGTGGACCGTCACCAGGACGCCCGAAGACGCGGAAAGGGCAGACATGGTCAGGAAGCCCAGTTGCGGAGGGCAGTCGATCACGACGACATCGTAGTCACTTTCGACGCTGTCGAGGGCGTCTCGGACTCTCGCGAAGAAAGCGCGGGCGCCGCCACGCTGGATCGCGGCCGGGGTCTCGTGCTCGAACTCCATGAGCTCGAGATTGCCCGGAATGAGATCCAGGCCACGGATGTAGGTCTTCCTGATGACCTCGGAAACCGGAACAGGGTCGTCATACCGGACTGCGTCGTACAGCGTCCCGCCTTCCATGAGGTCCAGTTCAGGCTGGATCCCGTGCAAGGCGGACAACGACGCCTGCGGATCCAGATCAATGGCCAGCACACGATAACCCTTGAACGCGAGTCTCTGCGCAAGGTGCGCTGATGTGGTGGTCTTGCCGCTTCCACCCTTGAAATTCACAACGGAAATGACTTGCAGCTCGTCGCCCTTACGACGGCCCGGCACGTACGTTCCCGGCTTCTTGGCGTTGGCCTCAAGGCTTTGTCTGATCTCCCAGACATCGTCGAGGGTGTAGCGGCGATGGCTACCGGCCGTCGTCTCAACGTCCGTGATCTTGCCTTCCCGATGAAGTTTGCGAAGGTAGGTGTGATCGACACCGAGCAGCTCGGCCGCCTCACCGCTCGTCAAGCTGCGCATCACCTTTTTCGCGTCGGGTGGAAAGTGCGCTGCGCGTTGTGCATGCAGGTTCGAAGCCAAGAGTTCGGCGTAGTGGCCAATGGCGACGTCCAGGTCTTTGTCTATCTCGGTCATGCCCCGCTCGATCCGTGGGCGCGATTTTTATGTGACCGCGCGTTATTTTTCGAGACTATTGCCTGACCGATCAGATTCGCGCAAGCACTTTCTAAATCTGGTGTCAGCCACTGCGTGACGCACAAGAGTAGCCCAAGCTCGCGGACAGGCTTGCCCATGTAGCTAGTGTGATATACATTACTGATCGTATATCCACGCAGGAGGCCAAAATGCAGGTCGCGAAATGGGGCAACTCGCTTGCCGTCCGCCTGCCCGCCGAGCTTGTTCGGGAGCTTGGCCTCAAGGAAGGCGATCAGATCGACCTGGTCAAGGACGACGGCCAGGTCAGAGTCCGTCGTCTGGCGCGCGCGGATGAGGTGCTGACGGGTCTGCGCCGGTTCCGGGGCAAGCTGCCCGCTGCAGAGCGCCTGAGCCGCGATGACGCGTATGAGCGCTGAGTTCGCGGATACGAATGTCGTTCTTTACCTGCTCGACGACGGCCCGAAGGCCGATCGCGCCGAGGTCATCTTGGGGCAGGGGCCCCGGATCAGCGTTCAAGTCCTGAACGAGACGCTGGTCAACTGTCGCCGCAAGGCTGGCCTGAGTTGGGAGGAAGTAGGGGCGTTTCTCGAGGGCGTGCGCGCCTTGTGTCCCGTCGAAGACCTGACCCTTCAGACCCATGACGTCGGCCGCGCCTTGGCGGAACGCTACGGCTTCTCGATCTACGACGCGATGATCGTGGCCAGCGCTTTGGTTGCAGGCTGCACCACGCTGTGGAGCGAGGACATGCAAGATGGCTTGCTGGTGGAAGGCCAACTTCGCATCATCAACCCCTTTGCGCGAGCGGACAGTTTCTGAGCTTGGCGTCTGCCAAAGTCTTGTAATCCTTCCATGTCATGGAGGATTCGCAAGGTTGTTAGGCTACTCAAGCAGACCCAACCTCTCCGCCCGCTCCAGCAGCATCTTGACCGAGGAGGGCTGCCAGCTTGTCCGCCCACGGGGTGTTCGCTCACGCATGGCTTCCAGCCGGCTGCAGATCGCCTGAAGCGTGATGTCCGGATCCGCGCCCTTGATGGCGGCGACGATGGCGGGCAAGCGATCATCCGTCTCGCGCCGCCCGGCGCGGCCCAGCACCGTTTCGGGCAGGAAGCCGTCGCGGACATAGGCATTCACGGCGCGCAAAAGGCGGCTTTGCGTCCATTGGCGCTCGCGGGGCAGGGGGCCGTTGACGATGCGCAGCACGTCCTCCCACGCCATGTCGGGCCGCAGGCGGCGCACATGCGGCACCCAGTCCTGCGCGGTTTCATTGAGCCGCTCCATATAGCCGTCTTGTCGCGCAAGCCGCACCTTTCGCAGCGCCGCCGGATCACCGGCGCGCAGGCCCGGATTGCCGCCAACCCGGCCTTTGGTTTTTGCGCTGGCCAGCCCGGCCTTGGTGCGTTCGCGGATCAAGGCGCGCTCAAACTCGGCGGCGGCACCCAGGACCTGGAGGGTGAACTTGCCCTGCGGCGAGGACGTGTCGATCGGATCATGGAGCGAGCGGAAGAAGGCCCCTTTGGCCTCCAGCCACTCGATCACTTCCAGCAAATGCGACAGCGACCGCGCCAGACGGTCGATGCGCACCACGACCAGCGTATCGCCCTTGCTAATCCGCTCGAGTACGCGGGCCAGCACGGGCCGTGCGCGGTTGCCGCCCGAGGCCTGCTCCTCGTGGATCTCGATGCAGCCTGCGGATTTTAGGGCCTGCGACTGGGGCAGGGGGGTCTGATCCTCGGTCGAGACGCGCGCGTAGCCGATCAGGGGCATAAAATTAGGCCGTTTGCAATTTCATATAGCACCAATAAACGACCGTTTGGAAACGAATGCAAGTAGGCGTTCTCTCGTCGCGCTCGTCCAAAAACCCTTGGTTACCTTGCGCTGAGCGCGATCTGAGAGGTTCCACCGGCAGTCGCGCGCGCATACTATATAAAGAGCGAAGGCAACCGCCACAAAATCACTTGGGTAATGTGCAAAAGGACAGTATTTTGCACATATGAAAACCCAAGCATCCGCTTTAAATGATGATTTCAATGACCCCCTCATCACCATCGAGGAGGATGAAGAGGCTCACGAAGAGGATCTCTGGTTTCTGCCGGGACCACTCGAAGAAGAACCGGATGATTTGCCTCCCGGGCCACGGGCAGAACCGCCCGACACTGCTGTCATAGAAGATTGGGCAAAGGCAGAAGGCGTTCACGCTGCGCGACTCGCACGGGTTGCTGGACGCCTGGGTGCTCTGGATGACCGGCTGCTGCGCGGCCCTGAAGGCTGGCGGCACCGCCTCGCACTGATCGAGGCGGCAGACCTCAGCTGGTTCGCAGGGGATAGGGTCAGTGCTGATCGTCTGGCCCTTTGGGTATCGATGCGGCTGTCAGGCGCACAGGATGACCCAAATGCGCTGGCAAGAGTTGGATGGGCTGTTCGGCGCCTGACAGGCGGTCCCGGACCGAAAGCTGACTTGGCCGCCTTCCTGGATCGCCGCGATCCCGAGAACACAGAAGATTGCGCTGAGCGTTTCGAAGATCGCGCGGGCGGATGGTTGGAGGTAATGGCTGCAGCAGCCGAGCTCCACCCAATCACGCGGGCTTGCATGGGCTTTCATCTCTGGAACCTGGCCGGCCTCGGACAGCACGGTGACCAGATGGAAGCCGCCGTCACCGCGTCCAGGATCGCGGCCAGCGATGGAAGCGGCGCCATCTTCGCACCGCTCGCCATGGGCGGGGCAGGGGGGCTCCGTGTTAGTGGCCCGCCGGTCGATCGCCTCGCTCGCTGGCTTGAGGGAATGGCGACGTCGTGCCTGACTGCGATGCGTTACCTAGATGACATTGAGTCTTGGTTTGTGCGGGCAGAAACCGAAATGTCGCCGCTCTCGGGTAAGACCCCTCCGGCGCTGCTCGCCACACTTACGGAATGGCCACTCGTTTCTGCGCCAATGGCCGAGGCCATTACAGGCGCCAGTCGAACTGCCGTTCAGCGCAACCTTGCTTGGATGGAAGCGCGAGGGCTAATCCGTGAGGTAACGAGACAAGGGCGCTATCGGATGTGGTGCACCGCGAACTGAATGCTGCTGATGAGCTTTCCGAATTCCTTGACGCACTTCTGTCCTCAATAGACCTATGCCCAGAAGGTGAGATGATCGGCAATCTCTGCAGCTATGCGCTGAGACGGCGCAGCCGCTTGTCGATCTCGGCAGGAGGCAGGAAGACCGCCTCATCCGCCCGCCAGATTTGCAGGGCGGAAACAAGAAGCTCGACCTCGCAGACTTCGGCGGCGTGCAGCTCGTCGATGATCCACAGCACGCCATGGACGCGCACGGCGCGGGCGGTGGCGACCTTGCGCAGAAGGTTGTCGCCGGTCAGGAGGATGCCGTTCTCCTGGCAGGTTGTCGTGACGAGGGCGAAGCAGTCGTTGGCCGACAAGCGGCTATGTTCCCGCTTCAGCGCGAAAACCCGCGCGACCTCTTCGCCCGGCAGATCATAGGTGGCAAGGCCACCATCTTCGAGCATCCGCCATTCCTGCGCCGTGAAGTCGAGGAGCTCCTCCTCACGGATGGGCAGGGGCACGATGAACCGATAGGGCAGCCGCAGCAGGACGTGCAGCAACTCTCCCTTCTTCAGGTCGATCAGGCAGGACGCATCATTGACGACGACACAGGTCACTGGTCACGAGGCCCCCTGATGTCGCGTTCGACAACGCTCAAGGGGAGCCCGAGCATCTGCGCCGCCCGCACGGGAGAAATCATCTCTTCGCCAAGCGCGCGCCAGACGAGGCGCTCGAAACGCTGCGGCTTCTCGAAGGCCGCAAAGCCCTCGCCTGGACCGATAGGCTCTGGCTCTTCGCGCCGCCAGCTTCGCGCATAGGTCTTGAACGCATATTCCACAGCGCTCTTCGATAGAATGCCTACCTGGCCGAGCCGCACGAGCATCGCGGCGGCAGAGACGCCATAGGTGCGCTTGAGCCGCATGATCTCTATCCAGGTCATGCCGTGACGGTTTCGGCCAGCTTCCTCTTCCAGATGCTCACGCGGAATGAGGAACGCCCCCGCGAAGCGGTGCATAGAGGGTTCCTTCTTCAGCGCGGCGTTGCCGGTTTCGGTAATGATCCGGTGCGCGAGTTCGTGGGCGAGGTTGAAGCGCTTGCGCTCGACATTGGTGTGGCGAGAGACGACGATCACCTCAGTCGGTGCGCCTTCCGCCCGCTCGACATGACAAGCCAGCCCGTTGATGCGCTCAGGAAGATCGGCCTCGATGACCTTGAGTCCCTTGTCTTCGAGCAGGGCGGTCATACTCGGGATCGGGTCGATCCCGAGCTTCCATTCGCGCCGCACGTCCCGCGCCTTGGCGTCGATAGCCTCTTCATCGGCCACCATGTCCACACGCAGCGCGGCGAAGGGGTTTTCGGCGGGGTGCATGTCGAGGATGTCCTCGATCGCGAGATAGTCTTCGAGCTTCTCGATCACGATGGCTTCCGCCATCGCGCGATCCTGCGCCGAGGCGGTCGAGTTCTTCCTCCACTCGACGCTTTCCAGAGCTTCGACCTGGCCGCCGAGCAGGAAATCCAGCGACACGCCAAGCGCCTTGCCGAGGCCGACCAGCACCGATGAGGACGGCATCATCTTGTCCGCCTCGTATTTGCTAATGGCCTGCGCCGACACGCTCGGGGTCACGCGGTCAGCGAGAGCTTGCATGGATAGGCCGGCCCGCTTGCGGGCAAGCCTGAGCCTTTGTCCGAACATGGTCCTCTCCCGGCGGTTGTTGTTTTGGTTGATAAACGCCATTTTTTACCATATATTTAAACACAAGGTTGGCAGGCTCGTCAACCGAAATCGACACATGGAGCTTTAAATGTCTAGGTGTTCAGTCCCGGCATTTGGTGGA
>NZ_AEPN01000070.1:0-10399 GCF_000185925.1 Paracoccus sp. TRP
TGGCTCCGCCATTTGTCAACATGACCTAATGACGAAGGAAAGGCAAGGGCCTTGCACATATCAAGATATTTTTTATCAGAAATTCTATTAACAAAACTATTCTTATCATCCGGATCCGAGGTAAGAATTTTCTTAATAAAGTACTTATTCTTTATATCCGAATCGAGACCAAAGGCAGCCAGAACGACGGAAAATATTTTTTGGTCCCCGATAAGATCATCTACGTCTCTAATTTTTGAAGCATTATCTGAAAAGTATTTATAAACAAGCTTTACTTGGAAACTTTGAGCGTACGCGGTTTTCTGCCTAGTCATAGATCGCTCCAAAACTTTCCAACCAGCATATCCCCCGACCCCAATTTGAACAGTATAACTCAAAGTCACTCACCCACTAATTCTCTAAAAATGCCATGGCACATGGTCAAATTCTAAAGCAATCCATCAATTACAAAGTCGCCCAGAGGATGAATGACAGTTCTGCACAGAACGGCACATAAGTTTACCTGCCCACCCCCCTCATCATAGCTTTATTTATATCAATTAAAACATCAACAGACGCTTCCTCCACAAGCACACGAAACCCGTATTTCAATACAAAGGAGGAAAGAGATAATATTCCCACCTTCACATCTTCTGGCAATAAATTTCCAGGGGATCGCACATCATCAGCCAATACGACCCAAAGCTGATTGTTGTAAACTACAGAATTTAAAATTAACCCACGGTCATTTGAAATTTTAGCAGCCTGCAGTTCCCGTGTAGAACGAAGAAAAGCGGCATATTCATGATCTCTCTCGCTTCTAACTTCATCATATCCTTTGAAGTCACTAAAATTCACACAACCAACACTCATATAACATATCCAGAACAGCGTTCATTTAATTGGGGTGCCACTAAAGGCACCCCGTTTAATTAACGGAACAGAGCCAGGATATTTTGAGGCGCCTGGTTTGCGATAGAAAGTGCCTGAACGCCCAACTGCTGTTGAGTTTGGAGCGCTTGCAGCCGCGCAGAAGCCTCCTCCATATCAGCATCCACCAAAGCACCAATTCCGGTAGTAAGAGAGTCCGCGAGCCTTGAAACAAAATCTGACTGATCGCTGATCCGCTTCGCCGCTGTACCCAGTTGCGCAGCACCCTTCTTGGCAACCTCGATCATAGTTTCGATCTCACCAATTGCGGTCTGCGCCGTCGCTGCATTGGTGATAGTGGTCAGTGTAACTCCTTCAATTTTCTCTTCGAAATTCACAGAATTTACGGTAATCGTTTGAGCGGTCGTCGTCGTCTCGCCTTTAGTCCGGTCCAGAGATGCGAGGACGGTAAAGGATGTCGAGCTACCAACCGGATTAGTTTTAAGCAGATTGACCCCGTTCATCTGGGTGCCATCGATAATTGAGACAATCTGGTTTTTCAGCTGCACGATCTGCTCATTGACAGTGCCAAAGTCATTCGCATCACTGCCGGCGCTGGCCGCCAGGTCTTTCATCTGCACCAGCAGATCGCCAATCTGCTGCGCCCCATCAAGTGCGGTCGTTACCACTGCCTGCGACAGGTTAAGGTTGCTCTGCAGGGTTTTAAAAGTCGATTGATCCGATTCCATCACCATTGCAATCGACCAAACGGCAGCATTATCTTTTGCCGTAGCTACTTTTTCCCCGTTGAAATTTCATTTTGCGTTTTATTGAGGTTCGCGTTAATCCCTTTCAGGGTTTGCAGTGCGACCATTGCACCGTTGTTAGTCAGAATACTGGACATCTTTAACCTCGATTATTTCCGGACACCATGTCCCACTCAAGACAGTTCGGCATCTACCGAACAAAGAGATCCCGATTTTCTCTACATCGGAAATCATCTCTACTCTTTACCTGCCTCTTCAGGTCCTGTGATGCAATCAAATATCATGGAAAAATTTATTCAAAATCTATACCCCTTATCCACCGCAGGATAACAATCCGTCCTTTTTCCATACTCATCATAGATATAGATACTGCGGGTGAGGGCCATGATCTCATCAAACTGGTATCGGACCGCCGCCGCACCGTCTCTCACAGCTGTAATCAATGCCCGAATCGTAAGAAGAGCTTCAGTACATCCTGATGCATTTTCACCCCCCACCTTTCCAGCAAGAACCAACTCTTCAAACTGCCTGATGCCCTTCATTGCATCGACAATCCGAGCTTCAAGAAGATGCTCTTGAACTTGGTGTAGCAGTTGTAATGGTTTCATTTTTACCCCATATCCGATATATGCAGATTTAGCGCCAGACGCTGCGCAAGCTGAGAAGCGTAGGCATCCTTTAAAAAGCTGCTAAAATGCTCCTCCCCCACACCGCCCCCAAACCCTGAGGATGTCTGTTGCGGCCACGCGTATTTCAGCATCTCTGAAAGGAACATCCGCTCGAGCCCATCATAAGGTTTTGTTATCGTTCCGCTTTTCACTGTAGGACTGGACATCCATCCAACCGGCTCCATGTAGTAATACCCTTGTTTGAAGTTTACACGACTTCATTCTATGGAGGAGGAGTAAATATTTGGTAACGTTCTTGTAGTATTCCATGGCGATACCGTCCCTATGGAGCCATCAATGATACGCATCGGTTTTGAGATTTTACCTACGCATCGGCATGGCATCTCCGATTCCCAGAACAAGGTGGATTCCAACAGGTATGATCGGCCAGATTTCATCGACGCATATGAGAAGAGACCTGATCAACCAGACGGGGAAGAGGAAGCTTTGACTTCCGATACCGGGAATCAAGAACAAGGCAGTCCGGCCGAGACAGGGCCGATCGGAATCGATTCACTTCTCACGGATGAGCATTTTTACCAGATTCAAGTGCATAACGAAATATCTTGTTTGCGCGAGTGTGAAGCGGAGGGATCCGATTCGGGTGAAAGCTACGACTCCGACACTCAGGCGGAAGCCGCAACCAGCGCTCATACCGAATCATTCGCCAAATTGGTAGATTATGATGAGATATTTGCGTCCAGAAGTGGTGAAGAAGTTAATGGCCCAGTGAAGCCAAATCAGTCAGCGCATCCGGATCGGATGAACAGCACAAACCTGACCGCCACTTTATCAAGGGGTACTGGCGAAAGCGACCTCCTATCCGATATATCTGAAAAATATACTAATGACCGTGCAGAGACCGCGCGCCTTACATATGTGGATTATACGGAAGATCATGACCAAGTTTCATCCGTTACCTCCATAAGCGGCTCGGGGGAGGAAAATCAGAAACTTCCGAGCCTCTTTAATGAGATGAATTTGAACCACAACACATCCAATCAAGAATATATAATTATCTCGGGCTCGCCAGATCGGAAAATTCCGCTTACCTACCGCTCGCCTTATCTCCATGCAAATCATATAGCCCAAGCACCTGCATACAGCGCATCGAATCCTGCTGAAGGGGTGATCGAGATAATTCTGACACCAGAAGATTTAGGACCAATGAAGATTATCCTCACACCCGGAGAAAAGATGCATGTCTCTGTTTTCGCAGAACAGCATGAAACCTATCAGATTCTTAAGAGAAATTCCGGAATTTTAGAGGAAGAACTACGCCAATCCGGTCTGGGAAAAGCAGATGTGTCATTTTCCAACAACGGGAAGAATAGCCAATCAGGGGGAAGCGTTCCAGAATCCACGCGAAACACTGAGGATGAGCCAGAGGCATCGACCGGGAAAGCGCCACCGGTGCTGTCAAGAACAGGTCGAAACGTAGCGAATCGTGAAATTGACATCAGAATATAGGAGATCACATTGACAGGACCAGGTAATATCCCACCCTTTAAAATGGGACCGGGACAACGCTCAGGCAGGTCTGCGCCTTCTCAAAACAATCCCGCACAAGGCCAGTTTGATACTTTCCTGAGGATGCTGACTGCGCAGCTCAGAAATCAGGACCCATTAAACCCCATGGAGGGCACAGATTTCGCCGTTCAGCTTGCCACATTCTCGGGTGTTGAGCAGCAGGTCTTGACCAATGCCCTGCTGAAAGAGATGCTGCTAGCCAGCGAGGAAGGGGAGCTTGGACAATTCTCGGACTGGATAGGGCGCGAAGTGCGAACCAGCAAGCCGGTCTGGTTTGATGGTAAGCCTCTTGCTTTGACGGTTGAGGACGTCGCCGGTGCCGATACCATGACTCTTGTGACTCTTGACGAAAATGGTCGTGAAGTCATGCGCGAGAAGATCAGCCCTGACACCAGTGAGATCGAATGGCAAGGTATTGGCAAAGATGGCAAGCCACTGCCGTCTGGTTTTTACAGTTTCCGAATTGAGGCAACAAGTAACGGCGAGACACTCAAAACCCGTGACGTCGAGGCTTATACCCGCGTAACAGGGGTAGAGATTACCAAGGATGGCCCCAGTCTGATCTTGGAGGGTGGTGGAACAGCTGGCATCAAAGATGTCACGGCACTGCGGGAGCGCTCTGAAACAGCGAAGAGCTGACGAGGGATAAGGTCTCGCCCGGAAAGCTCCGATAAGCCGTGACTGCTTCACTTCCCCGGCACAATCGTCTGCTCAGGCAGGTGAACACCGGCCGTGACTGCCAGGAATGGCCCAAGGAAAGCAAGCATGGGACAACGGGTGCGAGTGATTATAGAGGGATGAAGAGGCAAAGGCAGATCGAATGATTGTCAGACCTGCCGCAACCTACCTGCAGCCCCACTCGACATCCCGAAGGTTTATCAAACCTGCAGGACAGGCCACAGAATCGGCGATATTGCGATAATGACCAAAGGCACGAAGAAACCGACCTTCCACGATATCGCGCTTCTTGCCGGAGTTGGCACCGCTACGGTTGAGCGGGTGTTGAATGGCCGTGGGGGCGTGCGGCCCGAGACGGCAGAAAAGGTTGTGCTGGCCGCACGAACCCTCGACTATCCGCGTATATTACCCGACGCGCATCGTGGGCTGATGCGGATTGAGGTGCTGATGGTACGGCCCGAGACCACCTTTTACCGGCGTCTGTCGCGTGCCTTTGAACGCATTTCTGCAACGTTGGATCCTCTGATCATCGTCCATCGCAGTTTTGCCGAAGAAATGAACCCGACGGAGGTTGCGGCCCGCATCTCCTCTGCCGGGATGCGTCGGGCGGGTCTGATTCTGGCGGTTCCGGATCATCCGCTGATCCGGGATGCCATTGAGAGCATCGCAGCCAAGGGCATCCCGGTAGTCCATGTCGTCACCCGAGCCTCGGACGAAGTGGGAGAGTTTGTTGGAATCGATAATTACGCCGCTGGACGTACCGCAGCGATGTTCATTTCCCGGATGAGCCCCCACAATGGGCGGGTCATGGCGATCTGCCATCCGATCTATCGCGTGCATCGCGACCGTATCCGGGGTTTTTCGGATTATTTCGCCGATCATCCGGAAGGTCTTGAGTTCGATTGGGTCGGTTTTGGCCGCGACGAGGAAGCCCGCCACGCCGATCTGCTGTTCACTGCCCTGAACCGGCACCCCGATCTTACTGGTCTGTATAACGCGGGCGGAGCCAATGCGGCGCTGATCGAGGTGCTGCGCCGGCATCCGCGCGGGCGCGATCTGTTCTTTGTCGGCCATGAGCTGACCGACTATACTGCACAGGCGCTGCGGGACAGGGTGATGGATGTGGTGTTGGATCAGGCACCAGAGGCGCAGGCCCGCCGCGCCCTTGATATGGTGCTACGCCGCATCGGCCTGACCGAGATTGAGCCCGATCAGGACCCTATCCGCTTTATCACCATCACCGCCGAAAGCCTTTGATCTGATTTGATCAAGGAAGCTTTCGGCTTCCCCGGACCTTGCTGCTACATCTTGCCGCAGGAGGAGGGCCGGCAGACCATGGCGCATGACGCCCTCCGCCCCATCCCCATCGCCGAGGAGAGCGTCATGGACGATCTGCAATATGGAACGCGTAACAAGCGCGGCGACTGGACGCCGAACCGTCCTGTCGAGCCTGCGCCGCTGTTCGACTTTCCCCCGCGTATCAAGGCCATCCTGAAATGGCTGCCGCATTATTTCCTGCCCTGGAACGTGATCTTCGCCGTTTCGGCAGTCGCTTACTGGGCCTGGATCATCCCTCCGGTCGAGTCGATGCAAAGCATCCGGCTGGGCTGGATCGGCTGGCTTTATGCGGTGAACGCCCTGTGCGTTTTACTGTTCTACGGCGCGTTTGAACTGCACCTCTATGTGCTACGCCGTCAGGAAAACCGCTTTAAATACAACGGAAAATTCCCCGCCGAACAGCGCAGCAAAGCTTTCTGGTTCGAAAGCCAGAACATCGACAACATCCTGCGCACGTTTTTATCGGGGGTGACGATCTGGACCGGGGTCGAGGTGGTAATGCTCTGGGCTTATGCCAACGGCCATGCGCCATGGCTTAGCTTTGCCGAGCGTCCCTGGACGCTGGCACTGGTCGCACTCGCAGTACCGGTCATTCACGAATTCCACTTTTTCTGCATCCACCGGCTGATCCACACGCCGCTGCTTTATAAATGGGTGCATTCGGTACATCACAACTCGGTCAACCCTTCGCCCTGGTCGTCCCTGTCGATGCATCCGGTCGAACACCTGCTGTATTTTGCCACGGTATTCTATCACTTGATCCTGCCTTCGAACCCGGTGGTGATGCTTTATCAACTGCATTACGCGGGCTTTGGCGCCATCCCCGGCCATGTCGGCTTTGACAAGGTTGAGGTGGGCGAAAACGGCCTCGTCGATAGCCATGCCTACGCCCATTACCTGCATCACAAGTATTTCGAGGTGAACTACGGTGATGCGCTGATCCCCTTGGACAAGTGGTTCGGCACCTGGCACGACGGCTCGCCCGAAGGCGAGGCGCGGATGCAGCAACGCTATCGCAAGCGCAAGGAAAAGCTTGCCGCCCGCAAAGCCCGAATGGAAGCCGGGGGAGCCACCAAATGACCGATTGGGTAACTGCCTGCAAACTTGACGATATCGAACAGGAAGGCGCGATTCGCTTTGATCACAACAGCCGCACCTACGCGATCTATCGCGGCCCCGATGACAGCGTCTGGTGCACGGCGGGCCTGTGCACACATGAGGCGATCCATCTGGCTGACGGGCTGGTGATGGATTTCGAGGTGGAATGCCCCAAGCACTCTGGCGCCTTTGACTATCGCACCGGCGAGGCTTTGCGCCTTCCCGCCTGTGAAAACCTGCGCACCTATCCAACAGAGATAGTGAATGGCGAGGTTCGCGTGGCCCTGGGATAGGGCTGCGCACGCACCAATGGCCCCGCGACCGGAGCCTGGGAACGCAAGGGGTGCCGCGCACCCAAGGGAGGAAGAATGAAACGGATCATCGCCGCGGCTTCGATCGCCGCGCTAAGCGCCGCTGCCGCAGGGGCGGAAACCATCGGCGTCTCGATGCAAAGCTTTGACAACAATTTCCAGACTCTGCTGCGGGAGGGGTTGCAGAAACGCGCCTCGGAACTGGACGGCGTGACCCTGCAGACCGAGGACGCACAGACCGATGTCGCCAAACAGCTTAATCAGGTGAACAACTTCATCGCTTCTGGTGTCGACGCAATGGTGGTGACGCTGGCTGATACCTCGGCCGCGCCCGGGATCTCGGCGGCGGCTGAGCAGGCGGGGGTTCCTCTGGTCTATCTGAACCTTGAGCCTGCGAATATCGCAAGCCTGCCGGCGACACAGGCCTATGTCGGCTCGCGCGAGACTGAATCGGGCAAGCTTGGCGCCGAGGCCGCTTGCGATCTGCTGAAGGCCAAAGACAAGCAGGGCAATGCGCAGGCCTATATCCTGATGGGCGATCTGGCGCATGAGGCGGCACGCGAAAGATCCGCCTCGGTGCGTGACACCCTGGCTGCGGGGGATTGCAAGGACGTGGCCATCGCCGACGAACAGCCTGCGGCGTGGCAGCGCACCAATGCCATGGACCTGACCACGAACTGGATCACCTCGGGCCGGCCGATTGATGTGATTTTCGCCAATAATGACGAAATGGCCATCGGTGCCATTCAGGCACTCAAGGCTGCGGGCACCCAGATGGATGAGGTGATCGTCGTCGGGATCGACGCCACGCAGGATGGTCTGGCCGCGATGCAGGCGGGTGAGCTGGACGTGACCGTGTTCCAGAACGCCGCCGGTCAGGCTGCAAGCGCGCTGGATACCGCACTCGCACTCGCCCGGGATGAGCCGGTCGAACAGCAGGTTATGGTACCCTTTGAGCTGGTCACACCGCAGAACATGGCCTCTTTCGCGGGCCGCAACTGACCGGATGGCCGGCGCACGCCCACCGCGCCGGCCCCTGCAAGCGGAGAGCAATATGAACGGCATGGTCATCATCGGAGCTGGCGAATGCGGTACCCGCGCGGCATTCGCCCTGCGCGAGGCGGGCTGGAGTGGCCCTGTCACCCTGATCGGGACCGAACCCGGCGTGCCCTATGAGCGCCCGCCCCTCTCGAAACCCCGGGATGGGATAGTGCTGCGCAAACCCATCTGCCCACCCGAGGCTTTCGGGAACGCGGGTATTCATTATCTGGCGGATTGCACTGCCCGGTCGCTTGATCCCGTCACAAAGACAGTGACGTTGGAAAATGGCGAGGTCCTGCCCTATCACCGCCTGCTGCTTGCGACCGGCGCGACGCCTCGACGGCTCATCTGCCGCGGAGGGGACCGAGCGCTGAACCTTCGCAGCCACGCCGATGCCGAAGCAATTTTTGCGCGCGCATTGCCGGGGCATCCCGTTGCCATTATCGGCGCCGGGCTGATCGGGATGGAGCTTGCTTCCGTGCTGATCAGAAACGGGGCCCCGGTCCATGTGATCGACACCGCCCCTGCCCCTCTGACGCGTGCCGTTCCCAGCCATTTCGCAGCACAGCTGCATCAGCGCCATCAGGCCGAGGGGGTGCGCTTTCATCTCGGTCAGGGCGTCGCGGAAATCGGAACAGACGGGGTTGCGCTTGCGGATGGCACTTTTGTTCCCGCCGATCTCACAGTGGCGGCCATCGGCGTGGTGCCAGAAACCGGGCTGGCAAAGGCCGCTGGGCTTGCGACCGGAAACGGTATTCTGACAGATGCAGAGTTGCGCAGCAGCGCCCCCGACATTTTTGCTGCCGGGGATTGCGCGGCAGCCGTTCAACCCGATGGCAGCCATCTGCGCCAGGAAAGCTGGCAGAACGCCCGCACCCAGGCCGAGACAGCCGCCCGCAATATGCTGGGCGAAAGCCAGCCTTATGCGGCCCTGCCATGGTTCTGGTCGGATCAATACGACCTCGGCCTTCAGGTCGCCGGTCAGCCCCGGCCTGAATATCATATGGTCCGGCGCCCCCTGCCAGGTGGAGAGCTGGCCTTTTACCTCAACGCTGGCCAGCTCGTGGCAGCAGCAGGACTTGGCGCGGGCAATAGCACCGCCCGAGAGGTAAAGCTGGCAGAGATGCTGATCCTGGCGGGCGCCCGCCCGGATCCGGCTCTGCTCGCCGACTCGGCGATCAATCTGAAATCTCTGCTCAAAAGCGCACGGGCGGCGTAATGCAGCGGCTTTTGGTCTTTCAATCCCTTTGGGCGATGGAGCGTCGCCACACCGACGGGCACGAGCGTAGCCTTGACGAAAACATTGCCCTGATCCTCGACGCCGGTTTCGACGGGATCAGTGCACATTATACCAGCCGCGCTGAGGTTCAGCGGCTAAACCTCACCCTTTCAGGCTCGGGTCTTGGCGTCGAGGGGGTCTGTTTTCCGCGCACAGTGGATGACCTGCGCTTGCCGCTGGAGCTCGCCGCCGAATTCCCGGTCAGCCATCTGAACCTGCAACCTGACATCCGCCTGCGCCGGGTCGAAGACTGCCTGCCCTTGCTGGATGGCTGGCTGTGTCTGGCCGAGGATGCCGGCATCCCAGTGCTGATCGAAACTCATCGCGACCGCATGACCACCGATCTGTTCTTTACGCTGGATCTGCTTGAAGCCCGTCCGGAACTGCCGCTGCTGGCGGATCTGTCGCATTTTCTGGTCGGCCGCGAGTTCGCCTATCCGGTCAGCGCCGAAAACCACACGCTGATCCAGCGCATCCTGCGAAATACATGGGCGTTTCATGGCCGCGTCGCCTCGCGCGAACAGGTGCAGATCGAAATCTCATATCCCCATCACCGCCCCTGGGTCGATCTGTTCCGGCAATGGTGGCGTGAAGGGTTTCGCGATTGGCGCAGCCGCGCGGCGGCCGGTGCGGCGCTGGTCTTTACCTGCGAACTGGGTCCCAAACCCTATGCCATCACTGGTCCCGACGGCAATGACACCACCGACCGCTGGAACGAATCGCTGATGCTACGCGACATGGTCCGGACCCTTTGGGCCGAAACAGCCAAACTGCCGACCGAACCTGCCCGCAGATGCAACTAGCCCGCCCCTTTTCATTTTTTTGGAGGTATTTTCATGA
>NZ_AEPN01000069.1:0-10413 GCF_000185925.1 Paracoccus sp. TRP
GGCGTCGTCTCCAAAATCATTAAATAAGCAAGCCTTGTGCTTGTTGCGGGCTGCGTCTCTGGCGCAGCCCGTAAAGAAAATATGGCAATCGCCCGATTCGGGGTTGCCAAGAGGCGGACCGGCGGCTATGTCGCCGGCCTGCCAATTTGAAGACGGTTCGACGCAGGCGCCGCATGGTGTGGGGTCTGCCTCTCAACTGAACACGCCCCGCAAGAGGGATGATGATGCAAAGCCAGAATATCCGCATCCGGCTGAAGGCGTTCGATTACCGCGTTCTGGATGCCAGCACGCAGGAAATCGTGAACACCGCCAAGCGCACCGGCGCCCAGGTCCGCGGTCCGATTCCGCTGCCCAACAAGATCGAAAAATTCACCGTGCTGCGCGGTCCGCATATCGACAAGAAATCCCGCGACCAGTGGGAAATCCGCACGCATAAGCGGCTGCTGGATATCGTCGATCCCACCCCGCAGACCGTGGACGCCCTGATGAAGCTCGACCTCGCCGCTGGCGTGGACGTCGAGATCAAGGTGTAAGGAGGCTATCATGCTGCGGACTGGTGTTATCGCCAAGAAGCTGGGCATGACCCGGCTGTTCCTGGAAGACGGGCGTCAGGTGCCCGTCACCGTCCTGCATGTGGACAACGTGCAGGTTATCGCTCAGCGTACCGTGGAAAAAGACGGCTATGTCGCGCTGCAGCTTGGCGCTGGCGAAGCCAAGGCCAAGCGCACGACCGCTGCGCTGCGCGGTCATTTCGCCAAGGCCAATGTCGCGCCCAAGCGCAAGATCGCGGAATTCCGCGTCTCGCCCGAGAACCTGGTTGAAGTGGGTGAAGAGATCGTTGCCGATCACTACTTCCCCGGCCAGTATGTCGACATCGCCGGCACCTCGATCGGTAAAGGTTTTGCCGGTGCGATGAAGCGGCACAACTTTGGCGGTCTGCGCGCCTCGCACGGTGTGTCGATCAGTCACCGCTCGCACGGTTCGACCGGCCAGTGCCAGGACCCCGGCAAGGTGTTCAAGGGCAAGAAGATGGCCGGCCATCTGGGTGCGGTCCGTGTCACCACCCAGAACCTGCAGGTCGTCAAGACTGATTCCGAACGTGGCCTGATCATGGTCAAAGGCTCGGTTCCGGGTTCGAAAGGTGGCTGGGTCACCATCAAGGATGCCGTGAAGAAGCCGCTGGCCGAAAACACCGTTTTCCCGGCCGCGACCCGTTCCAAGGTCCAGGCTCAGGCCGAGGCTGCGGTCCCGGCTGAAGCTGCCGCGCCCGAAGGAGACAACTGATGAAACTCGACGTTATCACGCTCGATGCCGGCAAAGCCGGGAACATTGAACTGAGCGATGACATCTTCGGGCTCGAGCCGCGTGCGGATATCCTGCATCGCGTCGTGCGCTGGCAGCGTGCGAAGGCTCAGGCGGGCACCCATTCGGTGCTGGGCAAATCGGATGTCAGCTACTCGACCAAGAAGATCTACCGCCAGAAGGGCACCGGTGGCGCCCGTCACGGCAGCCGCAAGGCCCCGATCTTCCGTCACGGTGGTGTCTACAAAGGTCCGACCCCGCGGTCGCACGCCTTTGATCTGCCCAAGAAGGTCCGCGCTCTGGGTCTGAAGCATGCGCTGTCGGCCAAAGCTGCTGCCGGTGAGCTGGTGATCGTAGAGAACCTGAACATCGCGGAAGCCAAAACCGGAGCCGTCGCCAAGGCAGTCAAGGAAAACGGCTGGAAGCGCGTTCTGGTCATCGACGGTGCCGAGGTGAACGAAACCTTTGCCCGCGCTGCCCGCAACCTGGAAGGCGTTGATGTGCTGCCCTCGATCGGCGCCAACGTCTATGACATCCTGCGTCGGGATACGCTTGTGCTGACCCGCGCCGGTGTCGAAGCTCTGGAGGCTCGCCTGAAATGAGCGTCAAACCCGAACATTACGACGTGATCGTCAAGCCGGTCATTACCGAAAAGGCCACCCTGGTGGGCGATGCCAACGCCTATGTCTTCCAGGTGGCCAAGGACTCGACCAAACCGGCGATCAAAGAAGCCGTCGAGGCTCTGTTCAATGTCAAGGTGAAGGCCGTGAACACGACCATTACCAAAGGCAAAACCAAGCGTTTCCGCGGCCGCCCCGGTGTCCGTTCGGACGTGAAAAAGGCCTATGTCACGCTGGAAGCTGGCAACAGCATCGACGTGTCGACTGGTCTCTGATATAGAGCCTGCGAATCGACGGCCCCGGCAGCGGGGCCGTCGCCTTTTGACTGAAACGGACCACCTGAGGTCCAAAGCAACGGAAGACAGAAAGCATGGCACTCAAGTCGTATAAACCGACGACGCCTGGCCAGCGTGGGCTGGTTCTGATCGACCGTTCGGAGCTTTGGAAAGGGCGCCCGGTCAAATCCCTCACTGAGGGTCTGACCAAGAACGGCGGCCGGAACAACACCGGACGGATCACGATGCGCCGCAAGGGCGGCGGGGCGAAGCGTCTCTATCGCATCGTCGATTTCAGGCGCACTAAATTTGATGTTCCGGCGACCGTCGAGCGGATCGAATACGACCCCAACCGTACCGCCTTCATCGCGCTGATCAAATATGAAGACGGTGAGCAGGCCTACATCATCGCTCCGCAGCGTCTGGCTGTGGGCGACAAGGTCATCGCCGGCAATAAAGTGGACGTCAAGCCCGGCAACGCCATGCCTTTCAGCGGTATGCCGATCGGTACCATCGTTCACAACGTTGAGCTGAAGCCCGGCAAGGGCGGCCAGCTGGCCCGTTCGGCCGGCACCTACGCCCAGTTCGTCGGCCGCGACGGTGGCTATGCCCAGATCCGCCTGTCCTCGGGCGAACTGCGCATGGTGCGTCAGGAATGCATGGCGACCATCGGCGCCGTGTCGAACTCTGACCACTCGAACCAGAACTTTGGTAAAGCTGGCCGCAACCGTCACAAGGGCATCCGTCCGAGCGTGCGCGGTGTCGCCATGAACCCGATCGACCACCCGCATGGTGGTGGTGAGGGCCGGACCTCGGGTGGTCGTCACCCGGTTACCCCCTGGGGCAAGGGCACCAAGGGGACCAGGACCCGCTCGAACAAATCGACCGACAAATACATTCTGCGGTCGCGTCACGCGAAGAAGGGGCGTTAATCCATGGCACGTTCTGTTTGGAAGGGCCCCTTTGTCGATGCCTATGTGCTTCGCAAGGCCGAGAAAGCCCGCGAATCCGGCAAGTCGGATGTCATCAAAATCTGGTCGCGTCGTTCCACCATCCTGCCGCAGTTTGTCGGCCTGACCTTTGGTGTGTACAACGGCCAGAAACACATCCCGGTCTCGGTGACCGAAGAGATGATCGGCCAGAAGTTCGGTGAGTACTCGCCGACCCGGACCTACTACGGTCACGCCGCCGACAAGAAAGCGAAAAGGAAGTAATCGTCATGGGTAAGGAAAAGAATCCGCGCCGCGTGGCGGAGAACGAGGCGATGGCGAAGACCCGCATGCTTCGCACCTCGCCGCAGAAGCTGAACCTGGTGGCGGCGATGATCCGCGGCAAGAAGGTCGACAAGGCTCTGGCCGATCTGACCTTTTCGTCCAAGCGCATCGCGGGCGATGTGAAGAAATGCCTGCAATCGGCTATCGCCAATGCCGAAAACAACCATAACCTCGACGTTGACAATCTGATCGTCGCCGAGGCCTGGGTTGGCAAGAACCTGGTGATGAAGCGCGGCCGTCCGCGGGCGCGGGGTCGTTATGGCCGCATCATGAAGCCGTTTTCGGAAATCACCATCAAGGTGCGTCAGGTCGAGGAGCACGCGTAATGGGTCAGAAGGTAAACCCCATCGGGATGCGTCTCCAGGTCAACCGCACCTGGGACAGCCGCTGGTATGCGGATGACAAGGACTACGGCAATCTGTTGCTGGAAGACCTGAAAATCCGTAGCTTCATCAAAAAAGAAGCCAAGCAGGCCGGTGTCAGCCGCGTCGTGATCGAACGTCCGCACAAGAAATGCCGGGTGACGATCTATGCTGCGCGTCCGGGCGTGATCATCGGCAAAAAAGGCGCCGATATCGAAACCCTGCGTAAAAAGCTGGCGAACTTCACCGCCTCGGAACTGCATCTCAACATTGTTGAGGTTCGCAAGCCCGAGTTGGATGCCCAGCTGGTGGCCGAGTCGATCGCTCAGCAGCTTGAGCGTCGGGTGTCCTTCCGCCGCGCCATGAAACGTGCGGTGCAAAACGCCATGCGCATGGGCGGCCTGGGGATCCGGGTGAACGTTTCGGGCCGTCTTGGCGGTGCTGAAATCGCCCGTACCGAATGGTACCGTGAAGGCCGGGTTCCGCTGCACACGCTGCGTGCCGACATCGACTATGCGCTGTCGGAAGCATCGACCCCTTACGGGATCATCGGTGTGAAGGTCTGGATCTTCAAGGGCGAGATCATGGAGCATGATCCGCAGGCCCACGACCGCCGCGCGACCGAAGCGCAGGACGGGCCGTCGCCCCGCGGCCCGCGCCGTGACCGCGACGCGCGCTAAGGAGAAGAAGCAATGCTGCAACCGAAACGGACTAAGTTCCGCAAACAGCACAAGGGCCGCATCCACGGCGAGGCCAAGGGCGGGTTCAACCTGAACTTCGGCTCCTATGCGCTGAAAGCCATCGAGCCCGAGCGTGTCACCGCCCGTCAGATCGAAGCGGCTCGCCGCGCGATCACTCGTCACATGAAACGTCAGGGCCGGGTCTGGATCCGGATTTTCCCGGACGTGCCGGTTTCGTCGAAACCGACCGAAGTGCGGATGGGTAAAGGTAAAGGCTCGGTGGATTATTGGGCCGCTCGCGTCCACCCCGGCCGGATCATGTTTGAGATCGACGGTGTGAACGACACTATCGCGCGCGAAGCTCTGCGTCTTGGTGCTCAGAAGCTGCCGGTTCTGACCCGCATTGTGGTTCGCGAAGACTGGTAAGAAGGAGGCGCTATCGCGCCTTCGACTTCGGTTTGAAATAGAAAAGCTCCGGAGAGATCCGGGGCTTTTTCATATGTAGTCTCTAACCAGCTTTCCGACTGACTGATTGGCTGGCTTGGATTGTGTCTGTTCTACGCCAGGGGCATTCCACGTTTGATAGCTGAGCAAGCCCCGATCGCCTGAACACTACCGTCCTCCCCACTATAGGGGTCGGCAGTATATGAACTAATTGCATCGGCCCTGCTCTCGCCATGGATTGCTGCGAGTTCACTGGATCAGCCGGGATAATAGCTGATCCCGTCATCTCCATCGTTCCGACCATCCGGCCCCGTTCGTCAATCGCGGGTTCAGGTCCTTAATCCGGCATCGGAAAGCCCTCGGGGCCGGGCTCATCCGGCTATGTCATTGCCATCCGGGTTAACGACAGCAGAATTATCGCTCACTTGCGAGCAATTATAGGTTGGATGATGCAGGGGTAGGTGAGCACACCTGTCCGGCTGGTACGGCCGTTCAATAAAGCCCTTGTGTTTGCTGGGGGTCCAGCGTATAGGCACGGCTTCATCATGGACTCCACCGGGAATCAGGGTGGCCCTGCGTGCAGGGGCTCTCCGGTGATGTTGAAAGGAAGAGGCGCATGAAAGCGCAGGAACTAAAAGACAAAACGCCGGATCAGCTGAAAGAACAGCTGCTCTCGCTGAAAAAGGAAGCGTTTAACCTGCGCTTCCAGCAGGCCACCGGCCAGCTCGAATCGACCGCCCGTATCCGTGCCGTCCGTCGTGACGTTGCACGCGTCAAAACCGTTTTGAACCAGAAAGCGGCCGAAGCCGCGGCGTCGAATTAAGGAGCCGGTCCATGCCCAAACGCATCCTGCAAGGCAAGGTCGTCAGCGATAAGAACGAACAGACCGTCACCGTTCTGGTGGAGCGGCGCTTCAAGCATCCGCTGCTGCACAAAACCGTGCGTTCGTCGAAGAAATATCGCGCCCATGACGCGAAAAACGAGTTCAAGGTCGGGGATATCGTTCGCATCGCCGAATGTGCGCCGATTTCGAAAACCAAACGCTGGACTGTTTTGTCTGACGCTTCTGAAGCCCAGGCCTGACACCAGAATTTAACGAAACCCTGGGGCCGGAGCATGAAGCAATTCGGGCCGGTCCCCAAAGGTCGGGAGTAACCAAATGATCCAGATGCAGACCAATCTGGATGTTGCTGATAACTCCGGCGCACGCCGGGTTCAGTGCATCAAGGTCCTGGGTGGTTCGCACCGTCGCTATGCGTCGGTGGGCGACATTATTGTCGTCTCCGTCAAGGAGGCCATCCCGCGCGGCCGCGTCAAGAAAGGCGACGTCCGCAAGGCCGTTGTCGTGCGCACCGCCAAAGAGGTGAAACGCGAAGACGGCACCTCGATCCGCTTTGACCGTAACGCTGCCGTCATCCTGAACAACCAGGGTGAACCGGTCGGTACCCGTATCTTCGGGCCGGTCGTGCGCGAGCTGCGGGCCAAGAACTTCATGAAGATCATCTCGCTTGCGCCGGAGGTGCTGTGATGGCTGCGAAGCTCAAAAAGGGCGACAAGGTCGTCGTGCTGACGGGCAAGGACAAAGGCAAGCAGGGTGAAATCACTGCTGTGTTCCCGAAAGAGAACAAGGCCGTGGTTGATGGCGTCAACATTGCTATCCGTCACCAGCGTCAGACCCAGAACAGCCAGGGCGGCCGCGTGGCGAAAGCCATGCCGATCGACCTGTCGAACCTTGCGCTGATGGACAAGAACGGCAAGGCCACCCGCGTCGGCTTCCGCGTCGAAGACGGCAAGAAGGTCCGCTATGCCAAGACCACCGGGGAGGCGATCTGATGCTGGATCAAGCCAATTACACTCCGCGCCTCAAGTCGCTCTACAAGGACAATATCCGCGCCATGCTCAAAGAAGAGTTTGGCTATAAGAACGACATGCAGATCCCGAAACTGGACAAGATCGTCCTGAACATGGGTATCGGCGAAGCCGTCAAGGACACCAAGAAGGTCAAACAGGGCGCTGAAGAGCTTTCGCTGATCGCTGGTCAGAAAGCCGTCATCACCAAGGCGAAGAAGTCGATCGCAGGCTTCCGCGTCCGTGAAGAGATGCCGCTGGGCGCCAAGGTGACCCTGCGTGGCGACCGGATGTATGAATTCCTGGACCGTCTGATCAACATCGCGCTGCCCCGCGTCCGCGACTTCCGCGGCGTCAAAGGCACGGCTTTCGATGGCCGCGGCAACTACGCCATGGGCCTGAAAGAGCACATCGTGTTCCCGGAAATCAACTTCGACAAGGTCGACGAAGTTCTGGGGATGGACATCATCATCTGCACCACCGCGCGGACCGACGCGGAAGCGAAGTCGCTGCTTCGGCATTTCAACATGCCGTTCAACAGCTGATCGCGGAGGGAAGAAGATATGGCAAAAAAATCCATGGTCGAGCGCGAGAAAAAGCGCCAGCATCTGGTTGAGAAATACGCCGCCAAGCGTGCTGCTCTTAACGAGATCATTCACGATCAATCCCGCCCGATGGAAGAGCGCTTCAAAGCGAGCCTGAAACTGGCTGAACTGCCGCGCAACTCTTCGGTCACGCGTCTGCACAACCGGTGCCAGCTCACCGGCCGTCCGCACGCGTATTACCGCAAACTGAAACTGTCGCGGATCATGCTGCGCGAGCTCGGCTCGTTCGGCCAGATCCCTGGCATGGTCAAATCGAGCTGGTAAGGGGGCACGATGTCGATGAACGATCCTCTCGGCGATATGCTGACCCGCATCCGCAACGCACAGATGCGCGGCAAATCGACCGTCCGTACGCCCGCCTCCAAGCTGCGCGCCTGGGTGCTGGACGTGCTTAAAGCAGAAGGCTACATCCGCGGTTATGAGCAGATTCAGACTGAATCCGGCCATACCGAACTGGAAATCAGCCTGAAATACTTTGACGGCACCCCGGTGATCCGCGAGCTTGCTCGTGTGTCGAAACCCGGCCGTCGTGTCTATGCTTCGGTCAAGGACATCCCGCTGGTCCGCAACGGCCTTGGCGTGTCCATCGTCTCGACGCCGAAAGGCGTGATGTCGGATGCGGCGGCTCGCAGTGCCAATGTCGGCGGCGAAGTCCTCTGCACCGTGTTCTAAGGAGGGCAGGATGTCTCGGATTGGTAAAAAGCCGGTCGAACTGCCCCAGGGCGTGACCGCCGAAGTGAAAGGCCAGACCATCGAGGTGAAGGGTCCGAAAGGGACCCGTTCCTTCACCGCGACGGATGACGTGACCCTTGCGATCGATAACGGTGCTGTCACCGTTACGCCGCGCGGTCAGTCCAAGCGCGCGCGCCAGCAATGGGGCATGTCGCGTTCGATGGTGGCGAACCTTGTAACTGGCGTCAGCCAGGGCTTCAAAAGAGAGCTGGAAATCCAGGGTGTGGGTTACCGCGCGCAGATGCAGGGCAAGGTCCTGAAACTGGCGCTTGGTTATTCGCATGACGTGGATTTCGTGACGCCCGATGGCGTGACCATCACGGCGCCGAAGCAGACCGAGATCGTGGTCGAAGGCATCGACGAGCAGCTCGTCGGCCAGGTTGCCGCGAACATTCGCGAGTGGCGCCGTCCCGAGCCCTATAAGGGCAAGGGGATCCGCTACAAGGGCGAGGTCGTCTTCCGCAAGGAAGGCAAGAAGAAGTAAGGGGCGCATAAATGGCACTGACCAAAAAAGAGCTGTTCCAGAAGCGCCGCCTGCGCGTGCGGAACAAGTTGCGGAAGATTGCGAACGGTCGTCCGCGTCTCTCCGTCCACCGTTCGTCCAAGAACATCAGCGTTCAGGTGATCGACGATGTGAAAGGGGTCACGCTGGCCTCTGCCTCGTCGCTCGAAAAGGACCTGGGTGTTATTGGCAAGAACAACGTCGAAGCCGCGGCCAAGATTGGCGCCGCGATTGCCGAGCGGGCCAGGAAAGCCGGTGTCGAAGAGGTTATCTTCGACCGTGGTGGTTTCCTGTTCCACGGCAAGATCAAGGCTCTGGCGGATGCAGCCCGCGAAGGCGGTCTGAAATTCTGATGGTGCGGGTGGCGTTCGCGCCACCCCGATGATCCGGGGACTGCTCTTTCTTTTGCGGCCCACCTGGATTGGCTAACACGGCGCGCGACGCGCCAGCTTATGAGGAATGCCAGATGGCAGAACGTGAAAACCGTCGGAGTCGGCGCGAAGAGCGCGAAGAGACTCCGGAATTCGCCGACCGGCTGGTCGCGATCAACCGCGTGTCGAAAACCGTTAAGGGTGGTAAGCGTTTTGGCTTTGCTGCTCTTGTGGTGGTTGGGGATCAGCGCGGCCGCGTCGGCTTTGGCAAAGGCAAGGCCAAAGAGGTGCCCGAGGCGATCCGTAAGGCTACTGAACAGGCCAAGCGCAGCCTGGTCCGCGTGCCGCTGCGTGACGGTCGCACCCTGCATCACGATGTCGAAGGCCGTCACGGCGCTGGCAAAGTGGTGATGCGGACCGCCGTTCCGGGTACCGGTATCATCGCCGGTGGTCCGATGCGCGCTGTGTTTGAGATGCTGGGCGTTCAGGACGTTGTGGCCAAGTCGCTGGGTTCGCAAAACCCCTACAACATGATCCGGGCCATGATCGACGGGCTGAAAAAAGAAGCCTCGCCCCGCAGCGTTGCACAGCGCCGCGGCAAGAAAGTGGCCGAGATCCTGCCGTCCAACGACAAGCCGGCAGAAGCCGCTGTCGAAGCGTAAGGAGACAGGCCTATGGCTAAAACCATCGTTGTGAAGCAGATCGGTTCGCCGATCCGCCGCCCGGCCATCCAGCGTGAAACGCTGAAAGGTCTTGGTCTGAACAAGATGAACCGTACCCGCGAGCTTGAGGATACCCCGGCGATTCGCGGTATGGTTGCCAAGATCCCGCATCTGGTGACCATCATCGAAGAGCGCGGCTGATCCCGGTCCCGCGCGACGGAAAGTCAGAAACGCCCCGGAGATATCCGGGGCGTTTTTCATTCGCGCAGGGCACGAAAGCAGGACCTGTTAACCTTGTGGTAAGGGGTTCCGTCTATGCTGCGGGGGTGATTTGGGCTCCTGCAAGGGACATGCTGTGCTGTGCCGGATATTTGGTCTGATCCTATGCCTGTTGTTTTCGGCTGGGTTCGCTGATGCCAGTCCGTGGGCGCGTGGGAAGCGGGGTGTTTTTCTTTCCCTGTCCGGGGAGCGGGATCATGAGGGCAACGGCTATCTTGGCCTTTATGGCGAATATGGGCTGAGCCCGCGAGACACGCTGGGCTTTGAACTGGGGCGCGCCAGCGGCGGCGAAAACAGCGCAATGATCTGGTGGCAGCGGTCTCTCGATCAAGGGGCGGGGCCGGATCGCTGGGTGGTTTCTGCTGGTGGTGGAGTGCTGAAACGTGGCGGAGATTATTTGCCGTTAGCTCAGGTTGGTGTGGGCTGGGGCAGTGAACCGCACCGGGTTTGCCGGAGG
>NZ_AEPN01000068.1:0-10693 GCF_000185925.1 Paracoccus sp. TRP
CTTCACGACACAACAAATTGGCAATGCCCTTTTGGCAACTCCACATCATCCAGGATGTCGTTCTGCGCCGCGAAATCGCAGCCATAGCAGGCGTCGATCAGTGCGATGGCGCTTTCGTGCAGCGGGGCCGGGACGCCAGCAATCCGCGCCAGCGCCACGGTCGGGACCAGGCCGAAGGGTACGTCCTCGGTGACATAGCGGGTGTCGGCGCTTTTCGGTCCCAGCGGGTCGGTGCCGGCGGCGACGCGGGACTGATACAGCGCCTCGACCGAGGCATGGCCAGATGCCGGATCAAGCTGCGGTGCCAGCGCCTTGCCGAAACCGGCGGCGATGGCCAGCCGCTCGGCGTCCAGCGCCGCCATCAGCCGCCCGACGCCCTCGGTGACCATGCTGTTCTGGTGCCAGGTCTCGGCCCGCTCGATCCGGGTCAGATTGCACAGCACCATCGCCAGATGCACCTGCGGGTTCAGGTTCGACAGCGCGATCTCCAGCAGATCGGCTTTCAGCCGGAACCGGTCGCCGAACAGCGTCCGGCAGGTCGCCAGCGCCGCCTCGGCTTGGCCCGCCGGGATCACCGCCATGTCTACCCTGGGCCGCAGCGCGCCGATGCGGATATGCGGCGCGTCGGGCGCCTTGCAGGTCATCGCGGTGGTGTTCCAGGCGATCAGCGGGATCTCCAGCCCGCGTTCGGCCAGCCGGCGCGCAAGATAAAGGCAGGCAAAGGACAGGTGGCCGCTGAAGATCACCGTATGCTGCGCGGTCAGATGCGGCAGCAGCGCGTCCATCGCCATGCGGTGGCCGTTGGCGGGCAGGGCCAGCACGATGACCTGCGCTAGCGCCAGTTCGGCGGCATCGCGGGCGCGGCGCAGTGGGAATTCACCCTGCAAGGCGCCGCTGACGCGCAGCACATCCTGCCCCTGGAAGGCGGCAAGGCTGCGGCCGCTGGGCGACCACAGGCGCGCGTCGTGGCCGGCCTGGGTCAGATAAGTCAGATAGGCCTTGGCGATATTGCCCGCGCCGACGATCCCGACCCGCATCCGCTGTCCTTCCTTCATGCTTCGCCCAGGGCGCGCGCCTCGCCCAGCGTGATCGGCTTCAAGGGCGCGCGGATGTTGAGGTAACCGACGCTGCCCATCGGCTGGCCATGCGCCTGCGCCACCAGTGCCGCGACCGTATAGCCGCATTGCCGGCCCTGGCAGGGGCCCATGCCGGCGCGGGTGGCGATCTTGACCTGGTTCGGGTCGCGCGCGCCACGGGCGGCGGCGGCGCTGATCGCCCCGGCACTTTGGCATTCGCAGCGGCAGACCACGGTGTCGGGGGCGGGCAGGAACACCTCGGGGCGCGGACGATAGAGCGCGTCCAGGAAAGGCCGCATCGCCGCCAGCTTGCGCAGCACCTTGCGGGCCGGCGCGGCGGCATCATTGGCGCGGGCACCGTCCAGCGCCGCCAGCTTGCGGGCGATGCCCAGACCGGCGATGCGGCCCAGTTCCACCGCCGCATCGGCGCCCAGGATGCCGCCGCCGTCGCCGGCGACGAAGACGCCCGGCACCGAGGTTTCGCCCCAAGCGTCCAGACGCGGCACGAAACAGGCCTGATCCTCGCGCCAGTCATGCGCGCAGCCCAAGGCCATGCCCATGTGGACCGAGGGCACGACGCCTTCATGCGCCAGCAGCAGTGCGGCCTCGGCCTCGATCCGCTGGCCCTTGGCGGTGGTGAATCGCAGGCGTTGCAGCCGGCCGTCGCCGATCGCCTCAAGCCCATGCGCGGCCTTGTAATGCGGCACGCCATGCCGCCGCAGCTTGCGCAGCCAGGACAGGCCCTTGAGCAAGCCCTTGGGCGAACGCAGCAGCGACGGAGCCATCGGCAGGGCGCGGCGGAAATTCGCGGCGGGCGCGGTGTCGATAAAGCCCGCGATGCGGCCGCCCTGATCCAGAAGCTGCGCCATATAAAGCAGCGGCAGCGGCCCGGTACCCGCGACCCAGACCGGGCCGTCGGGGATGCTTTGCACGGTTTTCAGCAGGATCTGCGCCGCGCCGACCGTCATCACTCCGGGCAGGGTCCAGCCGGGAAACGGGTTCGGGCGTTCCTGCGCGCCGGTCGCTAGCAGCACGGCATGGCCGTCGATGCGGCGCGAGCGGCCGTCTTGCGACAGGAAGACGCGAAAGCCCGGCTCGATCTGCCAGACCTGCGCGCCAAGGCACAGCTCCGCGCCGCTTTGGCGCAGCGCCTGGGCGGTGGCGGCGCCCTTCAGGTAATCCGGCCCCAGCGCGCGGCCGATGGCGGTGCCGGCATTGCCCTCGATCCCGCGCCAGATCTGGCCGCCAAGGGCCTTTTGTTCGTCGATCACGCAGACGGCCAGGCCCTGCGCGGCCGCCGTCGCCGCAGCGGTCATGCCGGCGGGACCGGCGCCGATGACGATCAGGTCGTAATTCCGGGTCGCATCCAGGCTCATGGCTGTTCGCTCGATATCAGGCGCTCGATCCGCATCCCGTCCTGGACGGGGATCAGGCAGGATTGCACGGCGGCCGATCCGTCGATGCGGACCAGGCATTCAAAGCAGACGCCCATCATGCAATAGGGCGCGCGGTCCTCTCCGCTGACCGGGTTCGAGCGGGCGCGATAGGGGCTGAGCCGGGTCAGGACGCTGGCGACCGTCTCGCCGGCAAAGGCGGCGGCGGGGGTCCCGTCCACGGTGACGCCCAGCGTGGGGGGGGCGGCGTCAGGAACGCGCTTGAACATGGAATCGCTCCGTCCCGAAGGGTTGCAGCACCGGGGCCATGATGCCGGTCGAAACCGCCTCGGCGAGTTCGTTGGCGTGAAAGGCGGCCAGGGTCACGCCGGAATGGCAGATCACCGCGAAGGCGCCCGGATGGCGGTCGGATTGCGCATAGACCGGCGCCTCGTCGGGCGACAGCACCCGCAGCCCGGCCCATTGTCGCACGATCACCTTGTCGGCCAGCGCCGGAATGATGCGGGTGGCGCGGGTCGCCAGCTTGGCGGTCGCCTCGGCGGTGGTGTCGGTGTTGAAGCCGACATCCTCTTGCGTGGCGCCGATCATCACCGTGCCTTCGCGGGTCTGGCGCAAGCCGCTGGCGGGCAGCGGCAGGAACGGGGCCATGCGCTCGGTCACCAGGATCTGACCGCGCTGCTCATGCACCGGGATGTGGAGCCCCAGCGGCAAGGCCAGCGAGGCGGTGCCGTGGCCGGCGGCAACGACGACGCGCTGGCATTCGAAGCGTGCCGCGCCGGTCTCGACGGCAAAGCCCTGGGCCAGCGGTGCGATGCCGCGCACCGGATCGGCAAAGCGCAGCCGCCCGCCCATCCGCCCGACCGCGGCGTGCAGATCGGCCAGCAGGTGCAGCGGGTTCGAATGGCCTTCGTCATGGCCGAAGCTGGCGCCGACCACCTCCGGACCCAGCGTGACGCCGGGCAGCAGCCGCTCGAGCGCGGGGCGCTCGACCATCTCGGCATGGCGGTTGCTGTGGCCGCTTTCGCGGGCGATGCGGTCGTTCAGCGCGCTGCGCTTTTCCCATTCGGCCTCGCCCAGGCAGAACACCAGCCCGCCCTTTTGCTCGTAATCCAGCGGCAGGCCGGACCTTTCGCGGACATCCTGCGCGAAATCGGCCCAGGCCAGCGCACTGGCGCGGCTGACCGCCTGGTATTCCGGAAAGCCCGCCCCCTTGCTTTGCACCCAGACCAGGCCGAAATTGGCCTTGGAGGCGCGGAAATCGTTGTTGTTGCCGTCGATCAGCAGCACGTCATGGCCCCGGCGCAGCAGCCCGAAGGCAATGGCCGAACCGACGACGCCGCCACCGACGATGATGATTTCAGCGGTTTCCATCCCTGTCCTCCCGAATTCCCGGTGGACGCTAGCCAGCGCCGGATTAGAAGGCAAAGTGGGAAATTTTCGTGCATTATTCGCCGCGGTTATATCAACCCGCGGCCCTCGCGGTATAACCCAGGCGGATACCGCACCAATCAACCTGCATTTGACATGATGGGTCTTCCTGCCCTGTTTAGGGGCCGAGGAAACCCGCCGCGGCGATGCGCGGCCAAGGGGAGGAACTACGGATGAAGATGACGGGTAAAGCGGCGCTCTGGGGCAGCCTTTGCGCCTTGACGCTGAGCGGGATGCCGGCCCTGGCGCAGGACACGGTGCTGCGGGTCGCGGTGCAGGCCTCTGATATAGTGACGCTGGACCCGCACCGGGCCACCACGGTCAATGACAAGGGGCCGGTCGGCTGGCTGTTCAACGGCCTCGTGCGTTTCCCGCCGGGCAGCGCCGATCCCGAAAAGCTGGAACCGGACCTGGCCGAAAGCTGGACCAGCTCGCCCGATGGCAAGGAATGGGTGTTCAAGCTGCGGCCGGGCGTCAAGTTCCACGGCGACTGGGGCGATGTCACCGCCGATGACGTGGTCTATTCGCTGCAGCGCGCCAAGGACCCGGAACGGTCGTCCTTTGCCGCCGGCTACGAGGCGTTCAAGACCATCGAGGCGGTCGATCCGCTGACGGTGCGCATCGTGCTGGACCATCCGGTGCCGGGCTTTCTGGGCCTGGTCGCCAATTATCACGGCGGCAATATCGTCAGCAAGAAGGCCGCCGAGGCCGAAGGCGCCGATTTCGGTGAGAAGCCGGTCGGCACCGGGCCGTTCGAATTCGTCCAGCACACCACCCAGCAGAACGTCACCTTCGAAAAGAACCCGGACTATTTCCGCGGCGCGCCCAAGATCGACCGGATCGACTATCGCATGATCCCGCAGGATTCCAGCCGTGAGCTGGCGTTTTCCTCGGGCGAGTTGGACCTGATCGCCGGCAAGCGCGAACAGCGCTGGGTCGAACGCTGGCGCCAGCAGCCCGGGGCCATCGTCAACGTGTTCGGGCCGGGCGAATACCGGATGCTGCACCTGAACATGACCATCCCGCCGCTGGACGATCACCGCGTGCGCGAAGCCATCGCCCGGGCCGTGAACGTCGATGACATCGTGGCCTTCGTCGGCGCCGACGTCGGGCCGAAGGGTTGCTCGGTGGTGCCGACCAATTACCTTGGCGCCGATTGCACCGGCTGGGATTACCCCTATGACATTGAAAAGGCCAAGGCACTGCTGGCCGAGGCCGGGCATCCGAACGGGGTGACGGTCAAGGCCGTCGTCTCGAGTTTGAACGCGCAGCTGCCGATCATGGAGGTGATCCAGGCGCAGCTGGCCGAGGCCGGGATCACGCTGGACATGCAGGTCGTCGATCACCCGACCTATCACGACATGATCCGCAAGGATGTGTCCGGCGTGACCTTCTATGGCTCGGCCCGCTATCCGATCGCCGATACCTTCCTGACCGAGTTCTTCGATTCCGCCGCCATCGTCGGCAAGCCGACCGCGATCACCAATTTCTCGCATTGCGCGGTGGCCGATGCGCCCATCGAGGCGGCGCGCGCGGAACTGGATCCCACCAAGCAGCTGGCCGACTGGTCCGAGGCGCAGCGGCTGATCCATCAGGAGATCTGCGCCATCCCCCTGTTCACCCTGCAGCAGGTCTGGCTGCAAAGCGACAAGCTGGACCTGGGCTACAAGCTGGAAGGCGCGCTGAACCTGGTGCCGCCGATCACCGAGGCGAGCGTGCTGAAGGCGGAATAGGGCCGCAACCTCCCTCCCCACACCATGCGGTCCGGCCCCGGCAGTCACTCCGACTGCCGGGGCCCTTTTCGGTCAGGTTCGGGGCTGAGGAACCCCGGCCACGGCCCGGGCCTCGAAGTCGCGCGACACCTGGCGCACGCAGTCGAGAAAGGCCGAGACCAGCTTGCGATTGCGGCCGCCCTTCATCCGGCACAGCTTGAAATCGCCGCGGTCGGCCCCGGCCAGCGGGCGGATCACCACCCGGTCGCCCAGCGATTCGCGATAGATCGGGTGCATGATCGCGATGCCCATGCCGCCGGCGACCAGCTCGCCCAGGGTCTGGGCGGTCGCGGCCTCGATCGAGACATTCGGGGTGAGGCCGCCAGCCTCGAACAGCCGGTCGTGCACCAGCCGGGTATGGCCCCCCGACATGAACGAGACGATGGGCGTGTCGCCGATATCCTCGATCGCCACCACCGCCTGCGCGGCCAGCGGATGGTCGGGCGGCATGAAACAGGCCAGCGGCAGGTCCAGGATGCGCTCGGCCTCGACATGGTCATCCTCGAAATGGCCGGTCAGGATGCCGACATCCAGATGGCCGCCGCGCATCCAGTCGAACAGGAACTGCGAGCTGCGGGCGTGGATGGTCAGCGCCACATCGGGATAGGCGCGGCGGAACTCGGCCACCACCGCGCAGATGAAGCGGCCCGACAGCGCCGGCAGCACCCCGATCACCAATTGCCCGCGTTCCTCGCGGCGCAGGTTCTCGGCGATGCGGCCGATCTGGTTCAGCCCGGTAAAGATCCGGTCCACCTCAAGATAGAATCGCGCCGCCCGGTCGTTGGGCGTCAGCAAGCCCTTGCGGCGCTCGAACAGGTTGAAGCCCAGGTCGGCCTCGAGGTTGGACAACAGCTTGCTGGCGGCAGGCTGCGACATGTGCAGCAGCTCGGCGGCCCGGCTGACGGTGCCGGCCTCGATCACCGCCTTGAAAACCTCGATCTGTCTGAGCGTTGGCTGGCGATAGCTTCGCTTGCTGGCCATAGGCATAACCCGGATGAATACCAAAGGGAAAATTCGGTCTTTGGCTACATAGCCCTTGTGGCGTTATTCCATCAAGATCAAAGGGGGAGGGCTGCGGCCCTCGGAGGGTTTTCCGCATTTGCGCGCGCGTTGCGGCGTCTGTCGTTTCGCCGGCGAAAACCGGTCCATCGGGCTGGCGCAAGACGCCGTTCCCCCTGAAAGCTGCGGACAGGGCCAGCGGCCCGACCCGCTGACCGAGGAACAGGGAGAGGGGCGCAATGCTCAACTATGTGATCCGCCGCCTGCTGCTTGCGATCCCGACGCTGCTGCTGATGCTGACGGTGGTCTTCGTGCTGGTGCGGCTGGTGCCGGGCGATCCGGCGCTGACCATCCTGGGCGACCAGGCGACCGAGGAATCGCTGCGCGTGCTGCGTGCCCAGCTTGGGCTGGACCAGCCGATCTATATCCAATACCTGCACTTCGTCACCGACATGACGACGGGCAATTTCGGCATCTCGCTGACCAGCGGCCGCACCGTGCTGCAAGAGGTGGCGCTGGTGCTGCCCTATACGCTGGAGCTGACCGCCGCCGCGCTGCTGCTGGGCGTGGTGCTGGGCGTGCCGCTGGGCGCCACCGCCGCGATCTATCGCAACTTCTGGCCCGACTATTTCAGCCGCATCCTGTCGCTGGTCGGGCTGTCGTTTCCGGCCTTCGTCTCGGGCATCCTGATGCTGCTGGCTTTCGCCGTGCATCTGCGATGGTTCCCGGTCATCGGTTCGGGCGGAAGCGGGCTTGCCGACCATCTGCGCAACCTTGCGCTGCCCGCGATCAACCTTGGCCTGATCATGATGGCCTATATCACCCGCGCCACCCGCGCATCGATGCTGAACGTGCTGAACGAAGATTACGTCCGCACCGCCCGCGCCAAGGGCGTGCGCCCGATGCGGCTGATCATGCGCCACGCGCTGCGCAATGCGCTGATCCCGGTGGTGACCTTGGTGGGCCTGTATTTCGGCACGCTGATCGGCAATTCGGTGCTGACCGAGATCGTCTTTTCGCGGCCCGGCCTCGGCAAGCTGATCCTTGGTGCGCTGAACGCCCGCGACTATTCGCTGCTTCAGGGTCTGATGGTGGTCTTTGCGACCTTTGTGATCCTGGTCAACACCCTCACCGACATCGCCTATGGCCTCGTCGATCCCAGAGTGAAGCTGAGCTGATGACCGTCACCGACACCATTCCCGCCCCCCGCCGGCGCAGCGCCTTCTGGACCGCCTTCAGCCGCAACCGGCTGTCCTGGATTGGCCTGGGCCTGCTGCTGATCATCGTCGGCGCTGCGGTATTCGCGCCGCTGATCGCGCCCTATGATCCGCTGAAGCAGAACATCATCCACCGGCTTCAGCCGCCATCGGCCGAGTTCTGGCTGGGCACCGACACCTATGGCCGCGACGTGCTGTCGCGCATCCTTTACGGCGCCCGCATCTCGCTGGTGATCGGTCTGGTGGCGGTCGCCATCGCCATGGTCATCGGCTCGGCCATCGGCATCCTGTCGGGCTTCATCGGCGGCACCTTCGACCGCGTGGTGATGAGCGTGCTGGACGTGATGCTGTCCTTTCCGACGCTGCTGCTGGGCCTGATGGTCGCGGCGATGCTGGGGGCCAGCTTTCAAAACCTGATCATCGCCATCGCCATCACCGAGATCGCGCCCTTTGCCCGCGTCGCCCGCGCGCCGACCATCTCGCTGAAACAGCGCGACTTCATCGAGGCCGGCCGCGCCATGGGCTTCAGCCGTGGCCGGCTGATGGGGCGGCACATCTTCCCGAACATGGTGTCGGAAGTCGTGGTCATGGGCTCGATGTGGATGGCAAGCGCCATTCGCACCGAGGCGTCGCTCAGCTTCATCGGCCTGGGGGTCGCGCCGCCGACGCCGACCTGGGGCAGCATGATCCGCGAAGGCTTCGACAATATCCTGGACAGCTGGTGGCTGGCGGTGTTTCCCAGCATCGCGATCCTTCTGACCGTGCTGGCGCTGAACATCCTGGGCGACGCCTTGCGCGATGCCATCGACCCCAAGACCCGCGTCGAGTGAAAAGGCAGGCATGATGACCGACCAATCGCAGAACCCCGTCCTCGACATCCGCAACCTGCGCACCGAGTTCCGCGTCGGCGGCGCCTGGACCCCAGCGGTCAAGGACCTGTCGCTGAAAATCCGCCGCAACGAGACGGTCGCCGTGGTCGGCGAATCCGGCTCGGGCAAGTCGGTCACGGCGCTGTCGATCATGCGGCTGCTGCCGGCCTACGGCGCCCGCATCGCCAAGGGCCAGATCCTGTTCGACGGCGAGGATCTGACCCAGAAGACCGAGCGCCAGATGGCGGCGATCCGCGGCGAACAGATCGCGATGATCTTTCAGGAGCCGATGACCTCGCTGAACCCCACCATGACGGTGGCGCAGCAACTGGGCGAATCGCTGCGCATCCATCGCGGCATGTCGCAGGCCGACGCGACGCGCGAGGCGCTGGCGCTGCTGGAACGCGTCCGCATCCCCGCCGCCGCCCGCCGGCTGCACGAATTCCCGCACCAGTTTTCCGGGGGCATGCGGCAGCGGGTGATGATCGCCATGGCGCTGGCCTGCAAGCCCAAGCTGCTGATCGCGGACGAGCCGACCACGGCCCTGGACGTGACCGTGCAGGCGCAGATCCTGGAGCTGATCAAGGAGCTGCAGGACGAGGAAAACATGGGCGTCCTGTTTATCACCCATGACATGGGCGTGGTGGCGGATGTGGCCGACCGGGCATTGGTCATGCGCCGCGGCGACGTGCTGGAAGAGGGCAGCTGCATCGACATCTTTGCCCGCCCCGCGCATCCCTATACCCGCAGCCTCATCCATGCCGTGCCGCAGCTTGGCTCGATGGGGGCGTCCGACAAGCCGATGCCCTTCCCGGTGATGGACGAGGCCGGGCAGGAAACCACCCCCGACCTGGCCGACGGCACGGTCGACCCCGGCGCGGCGCCGATCCTGCAGGTCCGCAACCTGACCACCCGCTTCGACATTCGCGGCGGCATCCTGCGCCGGGTGCGCGGCCGGGTCCATGCGGTCGAGAACGTGTCCTTCGACCTGCGCCCCGGCGAGACGCTGGCGCTGGTCGGCGAAAGCGGCTGCGGCAAGTCCACCACCGGCCGCACGCTGCTGCATCTGGAAAAGCCGGTCGCCGGCGAGGTGGTGGTCGAGGGCAAGCGCCTGTCCGATCTCTCCGAGGCCGAATTGCGCAAGCAGCGCTGCCGGATGCAGATGATCTTTCAGGATCCTTTCGCCAGCCTCGACCCGCGTCAGAGCGTCGGCGACGCCATTGCCGAGCCGCTGCTGGTCCACGGCCTGGCTAATGCCGGCAAGTCGCGCGAGATCGTCGACGGCTTGCTGACCCGCGTCGGCCTGTCGCCGGCGGTGCGCGAACGCTTCCCGCATGAATTCTCGGGCGGCCAGCGCCAGCGCATCTGCATCGCCCGCGCGCTGGCGATGCGGCCCAAGCTGATCGTGGCGGACGAATCCGTCTCGGCGCTGGACGTGTCGGTCAAGGCACAGATCGTCAACCTGATGCTGGAATTGCAGGCCGACCTGGGCCTCAGCTACCTGTTCATCAGTCATGACATGGCGGTGGTCGAACGCATCAGCCACCGCGTCGCGGTGATGTATCTGGGCGAGATCGTCGAGATCGGCCCGCGCTCGGCGATCTTCGGCAACCCGCAGCATCCCTATACGCAAAAGCTGCTGTCGGCGGTGCTGCTGCCCGACCCTTCGCAACGCCGCCAACGTCGCAAATTGTCAAGTGACGAGATTCCCAGTCCAGTTAGAGCTGTCGATTTTATCCCCGCGACAAGGAGGTTCCGTACCGTCGGACCTGAGCATATTGTGATGCAGGTTTGATTGTGAACGGTTTTGGGAAGCCTTTAGGGCATGTTGACAAAAGGGATTCACCGGGCGCGGTTATCGTGATTCAAGCTGGTATCTGCAATGGAGACCAGCGTGGTAGCTGGGATGCATGAGCAGACCTACACCCCCGACCTACA
>NZ_AEPN01000067.1:0-11160 GCF_000185925.1 Paracoccus sp. TRP
GGGTCACGTCTCGACGGAAATCAACAACTTTCGCCGCAGGGATTGGCGCGACTGGCGGCACTTGACGCCCGAAGCCTGCCGCTGCTGCCCGAAGGCACCCACTTCGGCGCCTGCACGGCCCGCCCCGGCAAGATCATCTGCGTCGGGTTGAACTATACCAGCACGATGATCGAACTGGATGTGCCGCGCCCCGAAGCACCCTCGATCTCGATCAAGCCAAGCTCGGCGCTGGCGGGGCCGGATGATGACATCATCCTGCCGCACGGCTCCACCGCCACCGATTGGGAGGTTGAACTTGCCGCCGTCATTGGAACATATGCACGGCATGTTTCGCCGCAGCAGGCGTTGGAATATGTTGCGGGATACTGCCTTGCCAATGACCTGTCGGAACGTGACCATCAGCGCCACCACGGCGGCGAAAGTGTCAAGGGCCGGGGACATGATGGCTTCGCGCGATTGGGTCCGTGGATGGTGACAGCCGACGAAATCCCTGACCCGCAAGTCATTGATCTGTGGCTTGAGATCGACGGCAGGCGCATCCAGCAGGGATCAACCTCGGACATGCTGTGGTCGGTCGCGGAACTGATCGCGCATATCTCGGACTATATGGCGCTGGAACCCGGAGACGTGATCCAGACCGGAACCCCTGCCGGCATCGGTTGCGCGCAGAAACCGCCGCGTTTTCTGCGCGAGGGCAATCTGGTCAGTTTGGGCGGGACCGGGCTTGGAGCGCAGAGAAGCAGGGTGGTCAAGGCATCGTCACACGACTATCGAAGCTGAGATGCGATGGGGCTCTCGGATGGCGACGGCCCCAAAATCATTGCCTGCCGTGGGTCAGATCAGAACTCAACTGCCTGACTTCGTGTTGCCTGATAACATGGCACGACAAGCCTTACCCCATATTATCGGGCTTTGTAAAAGGCTGCTGCTCCGCCTGTGAGGCCCGCCAAGAAGGGGAAATGATTGTCGGGGCATGACCAGAGATCCTCCCACCTGATCGGCAGAGAACAGATAAACGGCTTTTATTCCGATACCGAATAATGCCAGCGCGCCTGCTCGCGGCGGCTCGGAAACCGCCGCAATAAACGCTTGGATGTCCGGCAGAATGCAGCCCCGCCGCATTATCCGCGCTCAATCCTCTGCCTGTCGAAGCGATAGACCCGTGCCCTGTCCGGATCGACATGCCGGGGAAGGCGATACTGAAACGACCTCTGCTCACCACCCGGAACCAGCAGCGCCGCCTCGCCCAGCAGCTTCACCGCCGGACCGGCCGGCATGCCGGAGGCGATTTCGGTCCGGAAGGCCTCGATGCCAAGATAGTTCCGGCGCTCATCCCCCCAGCCGATGGCATCCGGGCGCGGTGGGCAAGCTCTACATTCGCAACCTGCGCTCCTCGGGGGAACATAGGCTTCTTCAGCGACCCGATGGCGCAATTCAGCTTCAGCCATACACCCGAAGCATTGGACCACCTGGACCTACCGGACCGATTGGACCGCTGGCGGCTCAAGGCCGGTCCATTGGTCCAAGTGGTCCAATGGATTCATCAGGCGTTTTCCTCGTCATCTCTCCGGCATGCTCCGCTTGCGCGAAACTGGTCAAGGTCATCAGAAATTGCCCGCCGTCGCGCGTAATCCACAAAAAACATCAGACATTCACCGGTTGTCCACATTCGAGCGCCTGCCCCACGGCTGCTTTTTGGGGCGAGGCGACGCATCTTTGACGGGACGATGCAACCCTGAATTGGATACCAACCATGCCCGACCACGACGTTTCCCCGATGCCCGAGCACCGGGCGCCGCAGTCCGACCTCGAGACGGCCGATCCCGCGCTGGCCGACGCTGCGCTCGCTGTTCCCGCGTCCAATGCCGGACAGGCCCAGCTGCCCGCCCCCGTTGCCACCGCTACCTATGTCGCAACCGCTGACGCAGCTTCGCCCATCGACCCGCAGATCAGGGCTTTCTTGCTTGCCATGCTGGAGGAAATGCCTCCGGGCTGGCACTATCTGGCGCGCGAGCGGATGCTGGGCTTTGGCGGTCGGGAAGACGATGACTGGACGCCGATGTGTGGCCCCCTGCGGGTTGAGTCGCTGGTCCGCGACGGCCACGGGCGCAACTGGTCGCGCCGCATCCGCTTTCTTGACCGCGACGGCATCCTGCGGCATGTGACCATCGCCGAGGAGGAGATGATCGCCGGTCCCCGCCGCGTCTGTGCGCAGCTGGTTGCGGCCGGCCTCGCCATCGAGGGCAACCGCGATTACATCGTCGATATGCTCCGTCGCTGGCCGGTCAGGGCGCGCACCCGCCTGGTCTCCCAGCCCGGCTGGCAGCAGGCTGGCGACACGCCGGTCTTCGTGCTGCCCGATGGCAGCGTTCTGGGCCGGCCCGGCCCGCATGAGGACGCGATCGAACTCTCGATCACCCGTCCCGCGGCCCCGCCCTGCGGATCGCTCGAGGGCTGGAAGGACAGCATCGGGCAGTTGGCGCTCGGCAATCCGGCAATCATCTGCGCCATCTCGGCCGCGCTGACCGGGCCGCTGCTGAAGTTCGCCGGGATCGACACGCTGGGGCTGAACTTCCATGCGCGCACGAGTTCGGGAAAGACCACCGCTTTGGTCGCTGCGCTTAGCTGCATGGCCCCGCGCGAGGCGCTGGCCACCTGGAACGCGACGAATACCGGGCTGGAACTGACCTGCTTGCAGGCAAACGACGGCGCGCTGCTGCTGGACGAATTCCCCGCGCAACCCTCGACCGAGATTATCGCGGCGCTTTATTCCACCGGCAACGGCACCGGTCGGCTGCGCGGCAATCGCAAGCTGGCGCTCGAAAAAACGACGCATTGGCGCACGGCGATGCTCTCCACCTCCGAGCGCCCGATCGCCGCCATGCTGGCCAGCGCACGCATCGACATGCCGGCCGGCCTCGGCGTGCGGCTGATCGATATCCCGGCCCGCTCCTGGACGCATGGCATCTTCGAGAACCTGCATGGCTATGCCTCGGGCCACGCGCTGTCCGAGGCGATCCGTGACGCTGCCGGCCGCCACCATGGCCACGCACTGCCGGCCTTCGTGCAGCGGCTGATCGAGCATCACGCCATCATCGCAACCACGGTGCCCGCCCTGATCGAAAGGTTGCAGCCCGACATGCTGGCGGCCGTCGGCCTGACGGTGGAGTCGCCTGACGGTCCGGTGCAGCGCGTGCTGAAGCGCCTGGCGCTGATCGCTGCCACGGGCGAGATCGCCGCGCGGCTGGGCGTCCTGCCCTGGCCGCAGAACACCGCCTCTGTGGCGCTGACCGAGATCGCCCGTCTTTGGCACCGGGCCCATGCGGCCCAGCCCCCCACCAGCGCCGAGGCGATGGCACATCGGCTCACGGGATGGTTGCGCGCCAACCGGCACCGCTTGCTCCGGCCCGGAGCGGTCCTTGGTGACAATGACGTGGGTTGGATCGACATGAACTGGATCTATCTTGGGGCCGAGGCTTTGCGCACCGAGGTCGCTTCCGGCATGCAGGCCGAGCGGGCGGTCAAGTTGCTGCGTGAAGCCGGCATCCTGGTGCCCGGCGGCGAGCGGGTGTCCTCGCAGTACAAGCTCCCCCGCAGCATCGATCCGGACCGCAACCGGGCCTACCGGCTGGATCGCTCCATGCTGGAGATGGGCTAGCTCAGGGGGGAGACTGTTTCCCCTCGCACCGCACCCGCTCGGACCGGGCCTCGCCGCATGGCATCAGTTGATCCGCCCGACGCGCAGCCCCCCATATCTTGGGTCACAGTGTTGGGCCGGCGCCGCTGGCCGGCCATCTTCATGCCCACGGGCAGGATCGCCGGGTTTCGCAAACGCTTCATCGGGAACATGCTGGCGCGGTGCCAGAATGCCAACTTCGCCGCACTTTGCTTTGCTCAGATCGAGAGCTTCGGCCGTAAGGCTTATAGACTCAAGTCACCCCATGACATCTGGCCCGCGTCTGATCCTACCCACCAACATTCGAAGATCCAGAGATCTTCCCATGCGCCACATGGGGATCGGTCAGGTGGCCCGGATCGGTGATGGCACGCCCACCGGATTAGCCGCAGACACGACGACCAGCGCCAGCTATGCGATAGCCGAAAGGTAGGATTAACCGGAGCATGGTTTCTCTGGCTGACCACCGCGAACCGAATCTGAGAATGCTGGTTTCGCAAGTTCGACAAATCCTCGAAGACAGCCTCGACCGTCTGCCGCCTTCGACAAGAGCCAAACAATCGGTCTCGTGGAGCAGCCAATACTGTGCAGGAGCCAGGCGATGATCGCCCGCGCGATTCCCGATGTCACGCTGATCAGATCGTTCAGGATATCGCAGATCAGCGCGATGAAGCAGCGGATGCCTGCGTGGCGGCAGCGGGATTTGGAATCCTCGACTTCCCCGATGATCATAGCCAGCCCCGTCATGGCCCGATAAGCATTTTGATCGATTTTCGCCCTTCACCCCATATTATCGAGGAAAGTAAAATCCCCGTTTCGGAAGATCTGTTTTATTCGATCTGCAAATCGAGCCCGCGGCAAACCCCGATTTCGTTCGTTTGGCGGAGGAATAGCTTCGCAGTTACCAGTATTGAACGGTAAAATCGCATGCCGTCTTTGCACACCACGCCATGGCAAATCAGTTTGTATCCTGATCCGCGGGTGCCATCCTTTTGTAATGAAGAACGGCGTGCCGAAAGTCCTGCAACGATTTACCTCGAAATTGATCTGCCCGGAGACAGGCTTGCGGCCATCTTTCTCTCATCCGAACCGATCAATTTTCGCAAGGGAGTGGACGGGTGGCGAACCCGTCGTAACCGGCACTCAACGGCCCGCCTTGCTTCGATGCCTGAGCGCGTCGACAATGACGCGGAATGCCGGCAGGTTCTGTCTGCGGCTGGGGTAGTAGAGGAAATATCCGTCGAACATGGGCGACCAGTCGTCCAGAACCTGCACCAAAGCGCCTACAGCGATCCGGTCCGCAACGATATCCTCCGGCACATAGGCGATGCCGTAGCCGCTGACTGCCGCGTCGATCATCGCATAGGAGTTGTTGAAGGCCAGTTGCCCGTCCACCCGGACGCGCAATTCCTGCCCGTCCTTCTCGAACTCCCAGGCATAGAGGCCGCCGGCACTCTCGTGGCGCATGTTGATGCAGATGTGGCGGACCAGATCGCGTGGGTGCTGCGGCGTGCCATGTTCGGACAGATAGCCGGGCGACGCCACCGCCACCAGCCGCCAGTCGGGGCCGATGCGCACAGCGATCATATCTTTTTCCACGCTTTCGCCCAAGCGGACGCCGGCGTCAAAACCTTCCTCGACAATATTGCGGAAGCTGCTGTCAAGGATCAGTTCGACGCTGATATCGGGATAATCCTTCAGCAGCGGCTTCAGCTTCGGCCAGACCACGCTATCCAGCGCGTGATCCGACAGCGTCAGCCGGATGGATCCCGAGGGCTTGTCGCGCAACGCCGTCAGCGCGGCGATCTCTTCCTCGATCTCAACGAGGCGCGGGGTGATGGTTTTCAGCAGCCGCTCACCCGCCGGCGTGGTCGAGACGTTGCGGGTCGTGCGCGTCAGCAGGCGGATACCCATACGGGTCTCCAGCTGCTTGATCGCATGGCTCAGCGTCGATTGCGCGACACCGATCCGCGCTGCCGCGCGAGTGAAGCTGCGTTCCTCGGCCACGACGCGGAACCAGGTGAGTTGGTTGAGGTCGGTCTTTTCCATTGTGCCAGATTAATCGACTGGGTCGATTGATCCAATCAAAATGAGACGGGTAATCGGAAAGATTCGGATGGGCTATATCCGGCTAGAACCCAACCGTCAGGAGCAAGCGCACATGGTTTCCACCGTGGAACATGCCGGCAGCAGGCCGGAGGCCGCATGGGGCGCAGTCCTGTCGATGGCGCTTTGCGTGGCGATGCTGATCGCCTCCGAATTCATGCCGGTCAGCCTGCTGACGCCGATGGCCGAAGGGCTGGGCGCGACCGAGGGCCAGACCGGACAGGCGATCTCGGTCAGCGGGTTGTTCGCCGTTGCGGCCAGCCTGCTCATCACCACCGCAGCCGGGAGGCTGAACCGCAAATGGGTGTTGGTGGCCCTGACATTCTTCATGCTGTTGTCGCTGGTGCTGGTTGCGGTGGCCCCGAGTTTCACCGTGTTGATGATCGGACGTGCTGTCTTGGGCATCTGCATCGGCGGCTTTTGGGCGCTGGCGACGGCAGTGATCATGCGGCTGGTGCCGGCACAGGACGTGCCGAAGGCCCTGGCGCTGATGTATGCCGGGCAGGCGATTGCGGCGGCCTTCGCCGCGCCGATCGGCAGTTATCTGGGCGGGATCTTCGGCTGGCGCGACGTCTTTTGGGCGCTAACGCCCATCGTCGCCATCAACCTCGTCTGGCATATGATTGCCCTGCCGTCGCTGCCTGCGCAGCAGCGGCAGGATGTCCGGGCACTGTTGGACCTGCTGAAGCGGCAGTATTTCCGGCGCGGTCTGATGGCCTGCATGCTGTCCTGGGGCTCGGCCTTCAGTATGTTCACCTATCTGCGTCCGTTCCTGGAGCAGGTAACCGGCGTGGATGTGGCCACGCTTTCGGTCCTGCTGCTTCTGCTGGGCTGCGCCGGTTTTATCGGCACCTGGGCGGCGGGTCGCTTCATCAAGGGCGATGCCGCACCGTTCCTGAAACTGCCGGCGCTGGTGATGGGAGGGGCCACGGTAGGACTGTTGCTGTTGGGCCATTCCGTGATCGCCACAGGATTTCTCATGGTGATCTGGGGCGCGATGAACACGATGTTCTCGGTGATCTGGATGACCTGGATGTCGCAGAACGCCGATGACGCGCCTGAAGCTGCCGGCAGCCTGATGGTCGCGGCGATTCAGGCTTCGATCCTGCTGGGCGCGGTGGTTGGCGGCCTGCTGTTGGACGGCATCTCGATCCGGGCGCCCTTCATCGGCAGCGTGGTGCTGGCAGTTTTCGCCGTGGCGCTGATCGGGAACGGGCGAACGCTGCTGAACCCCCAGGAAACATGAGATGACAGCCGGCCCTCGCTTTCCCTCCACCCTCTGCTCACCTGAACACGAAGGAGATATCCCGATGGATGAACGCCTCAGCCGTCGAACCCTGCTTGGGGGATCGCTTGCCGCAAGCACTGCAATCATGCTGGGCACCGGGTCCACCGTGGCGCAACCGACCTCCGCAGAAACCGAAGGAAATGCCATGAATCAGGACTGGGACAAGGTCTTCCCGAAGAGCGGGAAGGTCGACCATGAGAAGGTGACCTTCACCAACCGTTACGGCATCACGCTTGCGGGCGACCTCTATCTGCCGAAAGATCGCAGCGACGACCACCTGCCGGCCATCGTCGTCGCCGGCCCGTTCGGCGCCGTCAAGGAGCAGTCGTCGGGCCTTTATGCGCAAACTATGGCCGAGCGCGGCTTCGTCACGCTGGCCTTCGATCCGTCCTTTACCGGCGAAAGCGGCGGTGAGCCGCGCGACGTCGCCTCGCCCGACATCAACACCGAGGATTTCATGGCAGGCGTGGATTTCCTTGGCCTGCACGCTGCCGTGGACCGTGAGCGCATCGGCGTCATCGGTATCTGCGGCTGGGGTGGCATGGCGCTGAGCGCCGTCGCCTTGGACAAGCGCGTCAAGGCCGTCGCGGCCAGCACCATGTATGACATGACCCGCGTCATGTCGCGGGGCTATGACGACAGCATGACATCCGAGCAGCGCGCGGAGGTGCTGGAAACCCTCAGCCGCCAGCGTTGGGAGGATGCCGCGAATGGCGCCCCCGCCTATCAGCCGCCCTATAACGAGTTGCAAGGCGGCGAGGCGCAGTTCCTGGTCGATTACCACGATTACTATATGACCTCGCGCGGTTATCACGAACGTGCGGTCAATTCGGGCAATGCCTGGACCCAGACAACGCCGCTACCATTCATGAACCTGCCGATCCTCACCCATATCGCGGAAATCTCGCCGCGTCCGATCCTGCTGATCCATGGCGAGAATGCCCATTCGCGCTATTTCAGCGAAACCGCCTATGAGGCGGCGGCGGAGCCGAAAGAACTGGTGATCATCCCGGGCGCCAGTCACGTCGATCTTTACGACCGGATGGACGTGATCCCCTTCGACAGGCTGGCGACGTTCTTCGACCAGCATCTTGCCGCCTAGACCACGACTGTGAGGTTGCCTGCCATGATGGATGATGCGGACATGCCCACTGAACCCGCCGGCCTCTCCCGGCGTATGTTGTTGGGCATCGCCACCAGCTTAGCCCTTCCTGCTATCGCCCGCGCCCAGGAAGGATCCGTCATGCGCATCCGGTTCATCTTCGCTGATCAGAGTTTCACCGCGACGCTGGAGGACAATCCTTCGGCCCGCGACCTCTTCGACATGCTGCCACTGGACCTGACCGTCGAGGATTACTCGACCAACGAGAAGATCGCCTACCTGTCGCGCAAGCTGGCCGAGCAAGGCAGCGGCCCCTTCGGCAACGAGGCACCAGGCGATCTGTGTTATTATGCGCCATGGGGCAACCTGGCGATGTTCCATGCCCCCTATCGCTGGTCGCGCGGGCTGATCCGGCTTGGCCGATTGGACGGCGGGCCTGCGCCCTTACTGGTGCGCGGTGAATATCCGCTGCGCGTCGAACCCCTTGCATGATCCGCGCCAGCGGACAACTCTTGCCCACAAAGGAACCTGACATGACCATTCTCGCCTATGGTGCCACCGCTGCCGACCAGCCGGTCTCCCGCATGGAAATCACCCGCCGCGCGCCCGGTCCGCATGACGTGCGCATCGAGATCCTCTTTTGCGGCATCTGCCATTCCGACCTGCACCAGGTCCGCAGCGAATGGGCCGGCACGCTCTACCCCTGCGTGCCGGGACACGAGATCGTCGGTCGCGTGACCGAGACCGGCAGCCATGTGACCGCCCATAAGCGCGGCGACCTGGTCGGCGTCGGTTGTATCGTCGATAGCTGCCAGAACTGCGCCGATTGCGACGACGGGCTGGAGAACTATTGCGACGGCATGGTCGGCACCTATAACGGCCCAACCGCCGACGCCCCCGGCCACACGCTGGGCGGTTACTCCCAAGCGGTCGTCGTGCATGAACGCTATGTGCTGCGGATCACCCACCCCGAGGATCAGTTGGCCGCCGTGGCGCCGCTGCTCTGCGCCGGCATCACCACCTGGTCGCCGCTGCGCCATTGGGGCGCCGGGCCAGGCAAGAAGGTCGCCGTGGTCGGCATCGGCGGCCTCGGCCATATGGGCGTGAAGCTTGCCCATGCGATGGGCGCGCATGTCGTGGCCTTCACCACCTCCGAGTCCAAGCGCGCCGATGCCAGGGCGCTTGGCGCCGATGAAGTGGTGGTCTCGCGCAACCTCGATGAGATGGCGGCCCATGCGAAAAGCTTCGATTTCATCCTGAACACCGTCGCCGCGCCGCATGACCTGGACGCTTTCCTGGCGCTGCTGAAGCGCGACGGCACCATGACGCTGGTCGGTGCGCCGGCAACGCCGCATCCCTCGCCCACCGTGCACAACCTGATCGGCAAGCGGCGCTCGCTGGCCGGCTCGATGATCGGCGGCATTCCTGAAACCCAGGAGATGCTCGATTTCTGCGCCGCCCACGGCATCGTGGCCGATATCGAGATGATCCGCGCCGACCAGATCGAGCCCGCCTACGCCAGGATGCTGAAAGGCGATGTGAAATACCGCTTCGTCATGGATATCGCCACGATGGGCAACTGAAGGGAGCCGCAGATGAAAATCACCCGCGCAGGTGCGACGCCCTCGACCGCCGGTCCGGCCGACTGGTTCACCGGCACCGTCCGCATCGACCCGCTGTTCGCGGCCGAGGCGCCGGGCCGCGCCGCCGGCGCCCATGTCACCTTCGAGCCGGGCGCGCGCACGGCATGGCACACGCATCCGGCCGGCCAGACGCTGATCGTCACTTTCGGCCGCGGCCGCGTCCAGCGCGAGGGCGCCCGGTCGAGGAGATCCACCAGGGCGACGTGGTCTGGTTCCCCGCCGGAGAAAAGCACTGGCACGGCGCCGCCCCCGACACCGCGATGAGCCATATCGCCATTCAGGAAGCCATCGACGGATCGGCGGTCACCTGGATGGAGGAAGTCTCGGACGCGGATTACGCCGACTGAAAGGTGTCAGATTGAGGAGCAGACGCGCGAAAGCATCGACGAAAAGTTCGGCCCGTGGAACAGGGCGTGACCGCAGGGCTGATGATCTAGGCTGAGAAACAACGGACTCAGAAACGCAACCCTAAAAGAATGTGCCGTCCACTGGCTGCGTTCATGACCGTGGCGCTGGTGATGCCGAGAGCAGACTTAGTCAACTGGCTGGCAATGCGATCAGCAGCTTCGGCGACATGAGGCAATCAGTGGACAAACTGACTCGCCGACCAGCTGTGCTCTGCGCCTGCGGGCACAACATCCGTAAGATCCTCGACCATATCAGCACTCTTTGGACCTTCTTCATCCGCTTCATACACGGCATCATCGTGGTCGTTAACAGACCAATTGAGACGCACGGCGCGGCATAACCGCGTTGTTCAGAGCTGACTATCCAGTGACATCAAGGTTTCGCAAACCAACCGAGACCTCCGAACCCGTCACGGTTCTCGATCTGTCATCTCCCGCCACTGGACCAGCGCCCGCCGGATCATCTCCAGCCGCGCGCAGATCCGGTCGCCGCCAGCGACCTGATCCAATGGTCAGCTGTCAGTGAGCCACGATTTCTGATCTTGGCAATCTCGGTGTCAAAGAACGGATGTCTCACCCTTTTCTCAGGCTGTCCCATTTCTGGATGACGATCTCTTACTTTTCCGAGCTTTCGGCAGCGCGCCTCGCCAACCATTCGGCCATTACGCGCCGCACAACTTCGGGACGCGACGGCAGATCTGCTTGCTCTCTTCGATAATCATCGATCGCGCGCAGCATTTCTCGGTCCATACGTATGGTGACCGGTTCAGTGTCTGCGGTTGGTCGCCCCATTTTTGCCATATTCGAATCTTTCTCAATTTTACTACTTGACTATTCAGTGTCATATAGTCATATTGAGCGAGCCTTGGCAAGGGATTAGGGCCCCTTACCAAAGCTCTGACCACATCGATGTTGATTTCCGTCGAGACGTGACCCGG
>NZ_AEPN01000066.1:0-11498 GCF_000185925.1 Paracoccus sp. TRP
GCCTCCGGCAAACCCGGTGCGGTTCACAGACGCCGTGTTCGAGCTGCCAGTTGCGGCGGCAGAAATTTGCGATCAGCATCAGATTCGAAATGGCGTGGCAGAGGCGTTTAGCCGCGTCGTCCCCAGCGCTATCGCTTGTGCAGCCAACTCAACCTGCCAAGCGCCACTGACCCACCCCCGCGACGAGAAGGAGAGGACATGAGCGAGCTACGCTGGGGCGATGTTTTATGCGCCGCGATCGATGCCTGGCTGCGCAGCATGGCCGAACAAACCGGTCTCGGCCAGAGATCTGCCGACGTTGATTTCATAAATACTGTCGTTACGGGGCGATATGGAATCTGCGTATTCACCCCTGCCCTCGCCACCGGAGAACGCGCGATGAGTGACGATCTGATTGACCGATTGCGGCACCATTACAAGCAGCGGATATAATCCATACTCGGCGTGCCACGAAGCCGCTTCGGAACAGCATGCGTTTTTCGGACAGGTTCGACTGCCCGAAAATCCGGATGATCTCAAGCTTTTCGGATGCGGGATATCCGCCCGGGAAACCAAATTATCCGTGGCTTTCTGCGCGAAAACGGATCTCTCCCTGCGATCTTGCGTGCAAAGGGGCTCTGTCAGGCAAATCACCCGAGTGCCCCGGCAGGCGGAGGCACAGCCCGCGCTCCTTGCGGTCAGACCGGAATCTGCCGCAAGATCAGGAACAGAAGCGCCGACAGAAGCGCCGCGGCTGGAACAGTGACGACCCAAGCCGCCCCGATGGTCAGCACATGCAGCCTGCGGACCAATTTACGGCGACGGCGCTCTTCGGCGGGGATGCTGTCTTCGCCTGGGATGGCCATGCGGGCCTGTTTCAGGCGTCGCTCGGCGTCCCATTCGCGGAAAAAACCCACACCAAAGATCGCGCCAACCGCGATATGGGTCGAGCTGACCGGCAGCCCCAGCGCACTGGCGAGGATCACCGTGACCGCTGCCGACAGCGCGACACAATAGGCGCGCATCGGGTTCAGCTTGGTGATCTCACTCCCGACCATGCGGATCAGTTTGGGTCCGAACAGGCTAAGGCCAAAGGAAATCCCAAAGGCACCGATCAGCATCACCCACAGCGGGATGGTCACATCGTCGTTCAGATTGCCGGTCTGCACGGTCTGCACGATAGCTGCCAGCGGACCGACCGCATTGGCAACGTCGTTCGCGCCATGGGCAAAGCTCAGCAGAGCTGCCGACGCGACCAGAGGAATGCCGAACAGCACCTTCAGGGATTTGTTGCGATTCTCCAGTCCCTCGGACTGACGACGGGTGACCGGGATCATCAGCAGCCAGCTTGCGGCGCCCACAATGAGGCCAAGCAGCAAAGCCGGCCCCATCGAGATGTGGATGATCTGCTTAAGCCCCTTCATCACCAGATAGGCGGCGAAAGTGCCCGACATGACGCCGACCAGAACCGGAACCCAGACCCGGGCGGCCGCGATCTTGTCATCGCGATAGATGATGCGGCTCTTGATGAACCACAGAACGCCTGCTGCCACCAACCCACCCAGCAGTGGCGACACCACCCAGCTTGCCGCGATTGCAGCCATCTGATTCCATTGCACCGCACCGATACCGGCACCGACAAGGCCCGCGCCGACGACCCCGCCGACCACGGCATGGGTGGTCGATACCGGCGCCCCGATCCAGGTCGCCAGGTTTACCCACAGAGCCGAGGAAAGCAGTGCTGCCATCATCGCCCAGACAAAGGTTGCAGGTGTGTCCAGCGCCTCGGGCGCGACGATGCCCCTTGAGATGGTCGAGACGACGTCGGCACCGGCGATCAGCGCGCCCGCGCTTTCAAAGATCACCGCAATGACGATGGCCCCGCCCATGCTAAGCGCATTGGCCCCCACCGCCGGCCCCATGTTGTTTGCGACATCGTTGGCACCGATGTTCAGAGCCATATAGGCGCCAAACACGGCGGCGGTGACAACGACCAGCATCCTGCTGCTCTGTCCCAGCATCATTACCGCAGCCAACCCGGCCAGAATGATGAAGACAAGCGCGATGCCGGGCGCCACCAGAGGCCGCGAGACATAGGCGGCTGCCGCCTCCAGATTTGCGAAACGACCCAGATCGCGGTCCAGTGTTTCCAGGTGCCGAGGCTCAAGATCCTTGTCAGACATGTTCCGCCTTTCTTTTCGCCGGGTGCTAGGCAGGATTCATCAATCTGGCAAGGCGGATCAGATAAAAGAAGCTGCATAGTTGCCTTACCCGCATCACGCCATCGGCGGTCGCTGGTGAAATCGCCGCGATCATGCCGGTCAGTGGGAGTCGAGCCGTCCCGTATGCTATCATCTCACCGGAGCCGGCCTTCGACGCCCGTCGGCATATCTTGAGTTATGAGGATTTACCTTCCCCCTGGTAGCCAGACCCCTGGAAACGAGAAGGCAAGGATATCCGCCCTGACCGCTTGATCATGGCAAGTGCCTGGAGGTTGGTGATTGGTCCGTCAGCGCAGCTCACCCGCCCCGACGCGAAAACAGTCTGCGCCCCACGGCAAGGATCAGCTCTGCGCAAAGCCCAAGCAGCCCCGCGATCACCAGCAAGCCCGAGATCAGCCCCAGCCAGCCGATGACCGTCATCGTGTAAAGCACCCCGCCGATATCACGCCCCCACACCATGCAGACATGGGCTGAACCTTCATCCAGCCTGCACCCGTTTATCGAGGCAATGAGACCCGCCAGCAGGACCGAGAGCACAGGCAAGGCCCCGATGAAAATCATCGCGAGATATTGCCAGATCCGCATTCTTAGCATGCTCAATTTCCCGGTCTCCGGCTTGCACACTCTATCCCGGCAGAATGGCTTGCGTCAGAGGTGCAGGACAAGGCCCGACAACGGCGCTGAAAAACGCTCGCAACTCATACCGGTGAAAGCGTGTGCCCCAACCGGATCCGCGCACCTTATAGCTGGACGAGATAGTCCCTGAACCTTCGACCGGGCTGCAACGGAAATGTCTCGCCCGTCTCAATGGCGCTGGTAATGCGATCCAGCCGGAAATTACGAAAGTCCTCGCGCAGTTCGCACCAGCCGGTCAAAAGCCAGGCCTCGTCAAAGATCGTCAAGCCCAGCGGATGGACCCGGCGCAAGCTCTCACGCTCATCAAGGTTACGGTAATTCAGTTGGATGATCCGCCGCTGCCGTATCGCACGGCGCAAAAGGTCAGCCCATCTTGCCGCCAGTTCATCACCGGCGCGCTGGCGGGTGACCGCAAGCATTGGCAAAGCACGAAACAGCTCACCCCGATCCGCGCCCATAGTCCCGGCCAGTTTGCCCGAAACACGTTCGGCCGCGTCCTTTAGCCCTGCCCCGTCGCGCGCGCTGATAAGACGCAGGCCTAACATGATCGCCTCCATCTCATCTGGGTCGAATTGAAGGGGCGGCAGGAAATAACCCTTTTCAAGCTGATAGCCCATGCCAGATTCGCCCCGGATCGGCGCCCCCATAGCCAAAAGGCTGGCGATGTCGCGATAGATGGTGCGCTGGGACACGCCAAGACGCCCGGCCAGCACCTCGGATGAGACCGGGCGATGCGCCAGGCGCAACTGATCAAGCAGCGCAAAGAGCCGGAGCGTTTTCATCTCGCCGTCTCTAACACCCCTGACAACAGGTGTCAGGGGGGATCGCTAGAAACGGTCGGGATGACAACTGATAGTAAAAGGAGCCAAAGGCCCATGACCGGACAATGTATCGAGATCGTCACCTACAAGGTCAGCAATCCCGATGAGGCAGACCATCAGCGCGACGGCGCGCAGGAAAAGGCGGCGCGCCTGCCGGGATTTTCTGGGTGGCTCGCCCTCAGCGGCTGCAAAGACCGGGGCATGCGGACCGATCTGGTGATCTGGGAAAATGCGCAATCCGCCGAGGCCGCAGCAGAAGTGGTGGGCAAGGGCAAAGATTTTTCCGGATTCCGTGCCTCGATCACCGAATTTGGCGGCATCGGCCATTACGCGCCTCCACGCGGAGGGCTGGCCCTGCTGCAACCGGGAAGCGGCATCGAGATCAGCCAGTTTCGCCTGCGCCCCGGCGTAAACGAAGCGGATCTGCGCATGGCTCATGACAGGATGATCGCGGATCATCTTTGTCGTCAGCCGGGGTGGCGCGGACAGCGGCTGATCCGGCTGCAGGACGGGACCTACATGGACATCGCCTTTGCCGGAACGCAAGCGCAGGCACAGGCCATCTGCGCCAGCTGGACAGGAATCCCGGCCTGCGAAGCCTTCCTTGCCCTGATCGAGCCGATCAGCATGGAGTTCGGCTCGATCCTTTGAAGCAGGCTGAAGCCCGGGTTACTTGGTGGTATAGCCGCCGTTGACCAGAATGGTCTGGCCGGTCATCCACCAGCCTTCCGAAACCATGAAACGGATGTAGGGCACGATATCCTCGATATCCGTCAGCCCGGTTTTCGAGAATTTCGACAGCGCCGCCGCCGTCCGGTGATAGGCGACGGCGTCCTCACCCTCGGCCGGATAGAAGAAGGGCGTGTCCATCGGTCCCGGACCGATCGCAGTCACCGAAATGCCGCGTTCACCAAACTCTTTGGCGGCTGCGCGGGTGAAGTGCTCAACCGGGGCCTTGGTGCCCGCATAGCTGGCGTAGAAGGGCGTAAAGGCCCCCAGCAGCGAGGTGACCAGCGTGCAGATCTTGCCATTGTCATTCAGGTGCCGGCCCGCCTCTTTGATAAAGAAAAAGGCCGATTTGGCGTTGACCGCGCTCATCTCATCATATTCGGCCTCAGTGATTTCCAGGATAGGCTTTTTCAGCACTTTGCCGACGGTGTTGATGGCGATGTCAGGCCTGCCGATAGCAGCAGTGACATCAGAGAACAGTTTTTCCATCGCCGCGGCGGTGGACAGATCGGCCTGAAACGCGACAGCTTCGGCCCCGGTCGCCTTGATCGCGGCAACCGTCGCCTCGGCGTCTGCTTTGGTCGAGGCACTGTTGTAATGAATGGCCACCGCCCTTGCCCCATGCGCGGCCAGATCGCGCGCAATCAGCCCGCCCAGGTTTTTGGCCCCGCCCGCAATAACGACAGTCTTACCCTTGATGCTGTGATCAGTCATATCTCGGCTCCGCTTTTGATATGCGGAAAACCTATCGTCTGGATTTTGACGATAAAGGTGGCCATTCTGACATCACTTGTCAGTATACCAGAACAATTGGGCAAACTATTTGGATCGTATAGACCTGTTTCGGGTTTTTACCCGCGTTGTCGATTGCGCAAGCTTTACCCGCGCGGCGGACCTGCTTGGTATGCCGCGATCCTCGGTCTCGGCCGCAGTGCAAGAACTTGAACAAAGGGTCGGGGCGCGGTTGCTGCATCGCACCACGCGCAAGGTCGCGCCGACGCAGGATGGCTTGGCGTTTTATGAGCGATGCCAGCGCCTGATTGCGGATGTCGATGAGGCCGAGAACCTGTTCAGGCAATCCCTGATCCAACCTTCGGGGCGGCTGCGGATCGACGTTCCGGGCCGGATCGGGCGGTTGATCATTGCCCCTGCCCTGCCTGAATTTCTGGATCGCTACCCGGGCATTGATGTCGATCTGGGCGTCACCGACCGGGCGGTCGATCTGGTCGAGGCCGGAGTTGATTGTGCCCTGCGGGTCGGAGAGCTGGAGGATTCCAGCCTGATCGCCCGGCCAATCGGGAAACTTGCCCTGATCAACGTCGCAAGCCCCGCCTATCTTGAACGATATGGTGTACCGGAAACACCCGCCGATCTGACCCACCATTACGCGGTCAACTATGCCTCGCCCTCAAGCGGGCGGATCGAGGATTGGGAATGGATCGAAACCGGCACGACGCACCGGCTTGCCATGCGTGGCCGGGTCACGGTCAACAATGCCGAGGCCTATATCGCCTGTTGCCTTGCTGGTCTGGGCCTGATCCAGATCCCGGCCTATGACGTCAGACCGCATCTTGAGGCGGGCGAGCTGATCGAGGTGATGCCGGCGCATCGGGCCGCGCCCATGCCGATGACGCTGCTTTATCCTCACCGTCAGCATCTCTCGCGTCGGATGCAGATTTTTGCCGACTGGCTGGACAGTATTTTACAGGCGCAGATTATATTCTAAGACCTTGGAATGATGGGCCTTTGATATTGCTGCGCAATCAGGATGCGGCCCGTTTCAGCCTGGGATGATCTTACCAGTCAGGGCTGGGCGAGCGGATTTTCTTTGCTGTGGCCTTCCCGAATTTAGAATGGCCTCGGGATCAGGCGCCCTCTTAATGTCGACCAAACATGCCGTGTTTCCTGCGGGCAGGAAGCAAATGGCGATTGGTGTGACAGGACGGCGATGACAGAGGAAAGATCGGGTCATGGACCGCCGCATGGCGCCGCCTTGGCCGTGGAAAAGATCAGGTTGCAATCCGGCGGCCTTACCGTGCTGGATAAGGTCGGCTTTCAGGTCCAGCCAGAAGAGGTCCGCTCGGTCATCGGGCCGAACGGGGCGGGGAAATCCTCGCTCGTGAACGTGATCTGCGGGCTCTGTCGCCCGCAATCCGGCCATGTGATCATCGACGGGCAGCGCCTGCGCCATGTCCGGCCGCGTGTGCTGTTGCTGGATGAGCCGATGGCCGGGATGGCCCGCACGGAAAAGGCCGCCATGGCCCAGCAGATCGAGCGGGCCCGCGCGCATCTGCGTCTGGCCATCGTGTTGGTCGAACATGACATCTGCGTCGTTATGCGGCTGTCTGACCGGATTGCGGTGCTGGATCATGGGGTGCTGATCGCGGACGGCACACCGGCCGAGGTCCGGCACGACCCCGAGGTCATCCGCGCCTGTCTGGGGGCGGAGGCCGCGTGATGGACTGGTACGCTTTCCTCTTTTTCCTCGAAGTCACCATCGGCGGCCTGCTGTCTGGCGTCATGTATGCCATGGCCGCCATAGGTTTCGTGCTGATCTGCAAAACCTCGGGTGTGCTGAATTTTGCCCAGGGCGCGATGGTGCTGTTCGCGGCGCTGACCTTTGTCAGCCCTGTCAAACATGGATTTCCCTTATCCCTCGCCATCGCGGCAACGCTGATCGTAATGACGGTGCTGGGTTTTGTGATCGAGCGCACGGCGCTACGCCCGCTTGCCAACCGCTCGCCCATGGTGCTGTTCATGGCGGCATCGGGGCTTTCTTACGTGATCGAGGGGCTTGCCCAGCCGATCTGGGGCACGCAGGTCCACCGGCTGGCCCTTGGCATCTCAAACACATCTTTTGAGATCGGCGGCATCTTTATCCCGACCTTCGATCTGGTCGCGGCGGCGATGTTTGCGGTGCTGACGATTTTCTTTCGCTTCACCCGCACGGGCCCTGGATTTCGCGCAGTTGCCGACGACCAGTTCGCCGGGCTCGCTGTCGGTCTAAGGCTTGACCGCACCTGGGCGACGGTCTGGACAGCGGCCGGATTTGTCGCGCTGGCCGCCGGGCTTTTGTGGGGCGCACGGCTGGGCGCGCAGTTCAGCCTGTCGCTGATCGTGCTGAAGGCCCTGCCCGTTCTGGTTCTGGGCGGCTTTGGCTCCATCCTCGCCGGCCTGCCGGTCGGCACCCCAAAGAAACTTGCAGAGCCCTATCTGGGCGGCGCGCAAGAGATTCACCCCAGTTGATACGGAGAAGACAATGACTGTTCATCAACGTAGCGGCGCCGAGCGCAATCCTGTTCCTCCGGTTTCCCGTCCCGCAACCCCGGCCAATATCATCCGGACCGCCGATGAGGCGATCGAGGTCGCCAAAACCCTTGCCGCCGAGTTCGAAAAGGGCGCGTCCGAGCGCGACCGTGACCGCGTCTGGCCGGTCTCCGAGCTTGACGCATTCTCTCAGTCCGGGTTGTGGGCAATCAATGTCCCAAAGGAGTTCGGCGGTGCCGACCTGTCCTGGGTCGCGATCAATCGGGTTATTACGATCATATCCGAGGCCGATCCCTCGCTTGGTCAGATCCCACAGAACCACCTGGGCGTCGTCTCTGCGATACGGACCGTCTCGGAACGCCCCCAGCAAGAACTGCTTTTTAGCGAGGTGCTGAAGGGCGCGCGTTTTGGCAATGCTTTTTCCGAGTTCGGCACCAAACGAGCTGCCGAGTTCAATACCAAATTCACTGACAAAGGCGACCATGTGCTGGTCAACGGGCGCAAGTTCTATGCCTCGGGCGCGCTGCTTGCCCATTTCGTGCCTATCGTTGCGCTGGATGATGAGGGCCGCGCCTGGTACGCGATTGCCGAGCGTGGGGCCGAGGGGCTGTCCGTCATCGACGACTGGTCGGCCATGGGTCAGCGCACGACACTGTCGGGCACGGTAACGCTGGAAAACGTCAAAGTGCCCAAAACCCATCTGGTTCCCGGCTACAAAGGCTATGAACGTCCAACTGCGGATGGCGCAATCTTTCAGGTCATTCAGGCTGCTGTCGACCTTGGCATTGCCCGGGCCGCGATCAAGGACACGATTGATTTCGTGCGCAACCGATCGCGCCCGTGGGTGGATAGCGGCCTTGAGCATGCCTATGAGGACCCCTATAGCATTCAGGCCGTCGGGGATCTGGTCCTGCGCGCCAATGCTGCCGAGGCAGTGCTGGATCGGGCCGGTCTGACCATAGACGCAGCCGTCGCCGCACCCGATGCCACGAGCGTGGCGAAAGCCCAGATTGCGACCGCCGAGGCCAAGGTGCTGACGACCGAAATCGCCATTCAGGCCACGAACAAGTTGTTCGAACTGGCCGGGACGCGCTCGACCCTGGCCGAGCACAATCTGGATCGCCACTGGCGCAATGCCCGCACCCATACATTGCATGATCCGGTGCGCTGGAAATACGCGATTCTTGGCAATTACTACCTGAACGGCATCAATCCGCCCCTGCACGCCTGGAGCTGACCGGCAAGACCCGCAAGGATGGCCCTTGCGGGGCTTTCACATCCTAGCTTCGCAACGCTTTGAGCTTTTGCAACAACCACGCCCGGCTTGCCTGCTCGGGGTCGCTGCCGCATTGGATCAGATAGGGCTTGCCCGACACGCTGCTTTTGCTGGCCGCAAGATCGATGAACTGCTCGGTCGAGGTCAGCTTGCCGCGCTTGGCGATGTAATCGAGCTTGGTCTGCAAATGGGACCGCACCTTCTCGGCCGCATACCATGTTCCATTGCGATTAAAACGGCAGCCCGAGCTTTCGATACTGTCCAGCAGCGCCTCGATCTCTTGCGCAACCACCGGGGGCGGGGCTTCTGCCTGCGCGGGATGTGCAAGGGCGACAAGCAGGGCAAGGGCGGCAGGTTTCATTGCGGACATGACACTGGTACCTCGGTATCACCCCACGCATGAGGCGGAAAACTGCAGCAGTCATTGCGTAAACGACCGGGAAACTCAACCCCTGACCTTTACGATCCTGTTCCTTCAACTCTGGCAAGACAAGGTATTCATTTGAGTTTATGCAGGGTCGTGCAGATAGGTCGGACGATCCGGCATCAGTATCAGGAAAGGGTATCTACGTGGAAGAAATGACCTCAAGCCCGCGCGAGCGGTTGATCCTGCCGTTCATGGCCCCGTTCTACCACAAGGTAGCCCAGCCGATCGGATGGCTTTTGTTCCGCATCATCATCGGCGGTCTGCTGATGGTCGAAGGCTGGCCCAAGATCCTGGACCCCATGGGACAGATCGGCTTTCTCGAGAACGTCGCAGGCATACCGGCGGGCTGGTTCTTTTCGCCGCTTCTCGCGGTCATGCAATTCGTTGGCGGCTTCATGATCGCTGTCGGTCTGTTGACCCGCCCGGCCGCTCTGGCCAATGCAGTGATGCTGGCGATGACATTAAGATTCCACATCGAAAACCCTTATGGGAACGCCCTGCTCACGCCCGAAGGGATCGAGTTTCTGAAAGCCAACCTGCAATACCTGACCGAAAACGGCCAAGCCCGCCTCCTGTCTGACGGCGGGACCGCATTCCTGCATCAAGTGCAGGCCAAGGCCGAGTTCAACTCGACCTTCTGGTGTGCGGGTGCCGCCATCATCGCAGCTTTCGGAGGCGGCAAGCTGTCAATCGACCGCGTATTGGGCAAAGAGTTCTGAGGCGATTCGTCAGACCGGTCACGATCTGGCAGAGATGTTTCAGATGCCGAGTTGCGTGCACCTCGGCATCTGAATACGGAGCATGAGGAAAGCTCCGCAGCGCCGGGGCTACTCTGTGTTCTTACGCAGTCGGTTGAAAAAAATACGCTCTCCGCGCGAAATCTCACTCAGACTCTGCGACCAGGATACACGTGTCCGAACGACTTTTGCCGGAACACCCGCAGCGATACAGGCAGGTGGGACATCCTTGGTCACAATAGCTCCAGAAGCGACCACGGAACCCTGCCCGATCGTGACATTTTTCATGACAGAACTGCGCCGCCCCAGCCAAACCCGACGACCGATATCGATCTTGGCCGGGCCCCAGTTGATGATCGACATCGTGTCGAGGTCGACAATCCCGTGGCTGTCCGAGCCTTGCAGCAAGACCTCGTCCGACCACAGCCCACCGGCAGCAACAGTGGCGGTTGTCTCCAGCAGCACGACCCTGGCCCCTCCAATGTAGGTGTTCTCGCCGATGATCAGGCTGCAATCCTTGTGAACCATCTTTACAGTGATGTTCATTCGCCGCCGCGAGAAAAATATGCCTTTATGCCCCTGCCCCTTTAAAGACATCAGAATATTCGATCTCTTATCAGGCAGGTGAAAGAATATCAGCTGGCAATCTTTCAAATCCTCATAGACTGCCAGCCGCACGACCTTTTTCAACAGGTTCAAGCTACCTTTTGGCGCCCAGATATAGCACCCATCAGTTCTATGTGTCTCAGCGATTTTCGGATTTAGAAGAGACAGGCTGACGCGCTCATATTCTCCTTCAGGAAGAGACGTAAGCAGGAATTTGTTTTTGGCGGATTCAGCATCGGGGAAATGCCGCTCAAAGAGTTGAGCCGCTGTTGCGTGTTCCATTTCCCGATTCCCTCTCCATCAACGTTGCAGAGATTGCTACACCGGTCGAGGATTGGCCTCAAGGAGCGGGCGTAAGACCTGACTACCATTCGCCCGCTCACGCTGATCGACAGCCTTCGGGATGGACTTGTCAGGTTGCCGGGCCGCGGCGCAAGATGATGGGCCGATGTAGCTGCGACACCCTTACACCTCTGGCGTGTTTTCATCAAAGTTCATTGCAGAAAAAATATTAAGGGAAAGTAAAAGCAGCTCTGTCATAGTTACCCGGTGGAAAAGCGTGATCCCTGCCGGGGGTAAGATACACGAAACAGCGCAATTCACTTCACTAAACCCTGAGGCGAATTATACCAAGGTGTCTGCTCTCTTCAAAAGAAAACCCCTCATGACCTTAGCAGGGACTTCAGCTGAATTAAGCTTAGAATGCAGAGTTATAAATACCGCACAGTTCTTGATGAGCATCCGTCTGCGCGCAGTGCAAGTCAGACTGGACTAGGTTGTGTTGACAAAAAGGATTCC
>NZ_AEPN01000065.1:0-11783 GCF_000185925.1 Paracoccus sp. TRP
GGCTTCGCCATTTGTCAACATGACCTAGTGCTGGGTCATGACCGGGATGACCACGGCCGGATACTCGGACCCCTGGCTCTTGTGGATCGTCGCCGCATAGGCGGGGACCAGCGTGTCGAGTTCGCCAAAGAGGAAGGTCACCGTCCGGCCGTCGAAATCCACGGCAACTTCCCCATCGTCGAGATCGACATCCTCGATCATGCCGATGTCGCCGTTGTAGACGTCCTTGTCGTACTCGTTCTCGATTTGCATCACCTTGTCGCCCGGTGCGAAGACCCAGCCGAAGCGCTCGACTTTCTTGTCGCCAGCGGGGTTCAGCGCAGCCTGCAATTCGACGTTGAGGGATCGAGCGCCAACGCCGCCACGGTTCATCGGGCAGAGGACCTGGATGTCCTTGATCGGATCAAAGCCGAACCGCTGCGGGATGCGCTTGGCGACCAGCTCGACGATTCGCGGCACCGCCTGCTCCGGATCCGCCGCCGGCACGAAATAGAAATCCGCCTCGCCATCGGACTTGCCAAGATCGGGCAAGTGCCCCGCATTGATGGCATGTGCCATGGTGATGATCTTGCTCTGGGCTGCCTGCCGGAACACCTCGGTCAGTCGTACCACAGGCACGGCGCCAGAGCCGATGATGTCGGCCAGCACCTGGCCGGGGCCCACAGAGGGCAGCTGATCAATGTCGCCGACGATCAGCAGCGTCGCGTTGCTAGGCACCGCCTTCAGGAGCGACTGCATCAGCAGCACATCGACCATCGAGCTCTCGTCGACGACCAGCAGATCGCAATCGAGCGGGTTCTCGTCATTGCGTTTGAAGCCGAAGGCTTTCGGGTCGAATTCGAGCAGCCGATGGATGGTCTTGGCTTCCATGCCGGTGGCTTCGGTCATGCGTTTGGCCGCGCGGCCCGTGGGCGCGCAGAGCAACAGCTTCACAGCCTTCGCAGCCAAAATGCGCAGGATCGAGTTCACGATCGTCGTCTTGCCCACCCCGGGGCCACCGGTGATCACCATCAGCTTCGAGCGCAGCGCCAGCCGGATCGCCTCGGCCTGGCTGGCAGCAAGAGTGAAGCCTGTCTTCTGCTCGATCCAGGGCAGGGCCTTGTCCGCATCGATCTCGGGCCAGGGCAGGGCGCCCGCGCGGATGCGCCTGACATGCTCGGCGATCCCGCGCTCGGCCAAATACAGCCCGGTCAGGAAGGTGCAGTCCGCGTCCCGGACGCGATCGGCGGTCACGGTCTCTTCGGCCAGTTCCTCTTGCAGCGCGCTGTCGATCAGGGGGGCAGGGACCTCGAGCAGCTTGCCCGCGAGGCCGATCAGCTCGGCGCGCGGCAACCCGCAATGCCCTTCGATGCCATAACCTTCTTTCAGCATTTGGCCGATCATTGGACGATTGCCCCCTTTCCCGGGTTCGAAATGCAATCGGCAGTCAGCAGCTCGCGGCCGAGGGGTGCCAAAGCCTCCGATGATCCGGGCTCCGTTGCCCTGTCGGGAAATTCATCACGGACATCGCAAGTCTTGCTGCGAGTATGTGCCTGCATCGCACATCTCCTGTCAGAAACGGGTTCAACCAGTCTCCGTAATCAGGGAGGAAGTCCCTGGGCGCACGCAGCACACGCCTTGCTGACAAGATTGCGATGCCGCCGGGTGGATCAAGGGGCAGGGGGCAAAACCAGGCTATGAGCCTTACCCGTGATCGCTCCGTGCGACGGATTCCCGTTTCGAGCGGACATCCCGCGGCGGCCGACCACATCTGGTTGCCGGTCAGCCCGCCCTGCACCACGGAATAGCCATGGGGATCAGGGTCTCGCGGATGATCGCGTGCTTGCGGTCGGCCAGCCCGACGGTGCCCGCGCCCGCCGCCGCCAGGCCGATCTGTTCGGCGGTCGAGCATTGGAAGAGCGAGAACATCATGTTGCTGACCGTGTTCGAGCCGGCGACGAAGGCGCCCATGGCCCTGATCAGCGGCGCGAATATCGGCCAGGCATCGCCCACCACGGACGAGACACCCTGCGCCAGCACGATGGGCAGGCTGGCATGGCTGTCCGAGGCCGAGTTCAGGAACACCTGCACCATCGGCACGGCGAGCAGCAGCGGCCGATGCGCCCGCGATCATGGTCGTGCCCATGACCTCGTCCGGCCCGGCGCGCAGATCGGCAGGGCGGTGACGGGATAGGCGACCAACTGGCCGATTTCGCCAGCGCCACCGGCCGCGTGAAGACCGTGGCGATGGGCCGCTGGGCCAGGGACCGGCGGGTGCCGGAGGGCGCGTTCTGTCGGCAGGCGGCGCTGCCTCCTGGAGGGATCAAGCCGCCGTCGCGGACAGGAGGATGGCTCCCAGGTCACTGTGCCGACCGGCGTGTAAAATATTTACATTCCAGATATGCTCGTTGTCAAATTATTAACAAAACTCCCTTTATAAATAAATACTTAACACGAAAGCGGCGATCTGGTTAACATTGTGCTCGAGCTTTCCCGCGGCCGCCCAGGAGGGGGCATTTCGGCATGACGCTGCGGGCAAGGGGAAATGATGCGATCGCTGTGAGGGGGAGCCATGAGCATTGAATCGATTAAGAAACATCCTGTTCCGGCTGGTTTTGAGGCTGCGCTGGTCACGCCTGGGGACTATGCGCGGCTCTATGCCGAATCGATCTCGGATCCGGCTGGGTTCTGGGGGCGCGAGGGGCGGCGTCTGGACTGGATCCAGCCCTATAGCCGGGTGAAGGACACCGATTTCACCCTGGGCCAGGTCTCGATCAAATGGTTCGAGGACGGGATCCTGAACGCCTCGGTCAATTGCATCGACCGCCACCTGCCCCGGCGCGCGACCCAGACCGCGATCATCTTCGAGCCGGATGACCCGAACCAGCCCGCCCGCCACATCACCTATGCGGAACTGTCGGACAAGGTGAACCGCTTTGCCAACGTGCTCCTGTCCCAGGGGGTGATGCGCGGCGACCGGGTGGTGATCTACCTGCCGATGATCCCCGAGGCCGCCTATGCCATGCTGGCCTGCGCGCGCATCGGCGCCATCCATTCCATTGTCTTCGCCGGCTTCTCGCCCGATGCGCTGGCCAACCGCATCAACGATTCGGGCGCCAAGCTGGTGATCACCGCCGACACCGCGCCGCGCGGCGGCCGCAAGACGGCGCTGAAGTCGAATACCGACGCGGCGCTTCTGCATTGCTCGGACCGGGTGCGCTGCCTGGTGGTCAAGCATACCGGCGACCAGACCAGCTGGATCGAGGGGCGCGACGTGGACGTGTTGAAGCTGATGGAGGAGGTCAGCCCCGACTGCCCGCCGCGGCCGATGGGGGCCGAGGATCCGCTGTTCATCCTCTATACCTCGGGCTCGACCGGCAAGCCCAAGGGCGTGGTCCATACCACCGGCGGCTACCTGCTTTATGCGGCGATGACGCATCAATACGTCTTCGACTACAAGGACGGCGACGTGTTCTGGTGCACGGCCGACGTGGGCTGGGTGACCGGGCACAGCTACATCGTCTACGGCCCGCTGGCCAACGGCGCCACGACGCTGATGTTCGAGGGGGTGCCGACCTGGCCCGATGCCGGCCGCTTCTGGGCGGTGTGCGAGAAGCACCGGGTCAACCAGTTCTACACCGCGCCGACCGCGATCCGGGCGCTGATGGGGCAGGGGCCGGAATGGGTCGAGAAGCACGACCTGTCGAGCCTGCGGGTTCTGGGCACGGTGGGCGAGCCGATCAACCCCGAGGCCTGGGTCTGGTATGACAAGCATGTCGGCAAGGGGCGCTGCCCGATCGTCGACACCTGGTGGCAGACCGAGACCGGCGGCCACATGATCACCTCGCTGCCGGGCGCGATCGAGACCAAGCCGGGCTCGGCGACGCTGCCCTTCTTCGGGGTCAAGCCGGTGGTGCTGGATCCGCAGAGCGGGGTGGCGCTGGACGGCGACGGGGTCGAGGGGGTGCTGTGCATCGCCGACAGCTGGCCGGGTCAGATGCGCACGGTCTGGGGCGACCACCAGCGGTTCATGGAGACCTATTTCCAGCAATATCCGGGCTATTACTTCACCGGCGACGGCTGCCGGCGCGACGAGGACGGCTATTACTGGATCACCGGGCGGGTGGATGACGTGATCAACGTCTCGGGGCACCGGATGGGCACGGCCGAGGTGGAATCGGCGCTGGTTGCGCATGAGAAGGTGGCCGAGGCGGCGGTGGTGGGCTATCCGCATCCGCTGAAGGGTCAGGGCATCTATGCCTATGTGACGCTGATGAACGGGGTCGAGCCCAGCGACGGGTTGCGCGCCGAGCTGGAGAAATGGGTGCGCACCGAGATCGGGCCGATCGCCAAGCCGGACCTGATCCAATGGGCGCCGGGCCTGCCGAAGACGCGTTCGGGCAAGATCATGCGCCGCATCCTGCGCAAGATCGCCGAGGACGATTTCGCCGCCCTCGGAGACATCTCAACCCTCGCTGACCCAAGCGTCGTCGACGAACTCATCGAAAACAGGATGAACCGCGCCTGAAGACGGGCGCGGGAAATGCCTCCCCGCCCTTCCGCCGGGCGCCGGGGGGCGCAAATCCCAAAGGCGGAGCGCGAGACATCTGAAAAGGGAGGAAACGAAGGACATGAGTGACAGACAATCGTCAAACGCATATTGGCAGGCCAATCTGAAGCTGATCTGGCTGTGCATGATCATCTGGGCCCTGGTGTCCTATGGCTTCGGGATCGTCTTGCGGCCCTTGCTGGCGGGCATTTCGGTGGGAGGAACCGATCTGGGCTTCTGGTTCGCGCAGCAAGGCTCGATCCTGGTCTTCATCGTGCTGATCTTCTTTTATGCCTGGCGCATGAACAAGATGGACGCCGAACACGGCGTGGAGGAGTGAGGAGCATCCCATGAGCCAGTTTACCCTCAACCTCCTTGTCATCGGGGCATCCTTCGCGCTTTACATCGGCATCGCGATCTGGGCCCGCGCCGGTTCCACGGCCGAGTTCTATGCCGCCAACCGCGGCGTCAGCCCGGTCATGAACGGCATGGCCACGGCGGCCGACTGGATGTCGGCGGCCTCGTTCATCTCGATGGCGGGCCTCATCGCCTTTACCGGCTATGACAACTCGACCTATCTGATGGGCTGGACCGGCGGCTATGTGCTGCTGGCGATGCTGCTGGCGCCCTATCTGCGCAAGTTCGGCAAGTTCACGGTGCCGGAATTCATCGGCGACCGCTTCTATTCCGGCACGGCGCGGATCATCGGCGTGATCTGCCTGCTGATCATCTCGATCACCTATGTGATCGGCCAGATGACCGGCGTCGGCGTGACTTTCTCGCGCTATCTGGAGGTCTCCAGCTCGACCGGGCTGTGGATCGGCGCGGCGCTGGTCTTCGTCTATGCCGTTCTGGGCGGGATGAAGGGCATCACCTATACCCAGGTGGCGCAGTATATCGTGCTGATCATCGCCTATACCATCCCGGCGGTGTTCATCGCCCTGCAGCTGACCGGCCATGTGCTGCCGCAGACGGGACTGTTCGGCACGCATGACGCCTCGGGCGCCAAGTTCCTGGCCAAGCTGGACCAGGTGGTGACCGACCTGGGCTTCCGCTCCTATACCGGGCACCATAACTCGACGCTGGACATGGTACTGTTCACCATGGCGCTGATGATCGGTACCGCGGGCCTGCCGCATGTCATCATCCGCTTCTTCACCGTGCCGAAAGTGGCCGATGCGCGCAAATCGGCGGGCTGGGCGCTGGTCTTCATCGCGCTGCTCTATACCGTCGCGCCCGCGGTGGGCTCGATGTCGCGCTTCAACCTGACCGCGACCATGTGGCCGGGCGCCGAGACGGGCGAGACCTTCAGCCAGCCGGCCGTGTCGCTGGAGGACATCCAGAACCGCGAGGACTTGAACTGGATGCGCAACTGGCAGCTGACCGGCCTGCTGAACTGGGAGGACAAGAACGGCGACGGCCTGATCCAGTACTATAACGAGGCCGGGGCGGCGAACGAGCCGCTGGCCACGGTGATCGCCGAGCAGGGCCTGCAGGGCAACGAGCTGACCACGGTGAACAACGACATCATGGTCCTGGCCAACCCGGAAATCGCCAACCTGCCGGGCTGGGTCATCGCCATCGTCGCCGCCGGCGGCCTGGCGGCGGCGCTGTCCACCGCGGCGGGCCTGTTGCTGGCGATCTCGGGCGCGGTCAGCCACGACCTGATCAAGGGCGCGATCAATCCCGGCATCAGCGAGAAGGGCGAGCTGTTCGCGGCCCGCGTCTCGATGGCGGTGTCGATCCTGGTCGCCACGATCCTGGGCCTGAACCCGCCGGGCTTTGCCGCGCAGACGGTGGCGCTGGCCTTCGGCCTGGCGGCCAGCTCGATCTTCCCGGTGCTGATGATGGGCATCTTCTCGACGCGCATGAACAAGGAAGGCGCGATGGCGGGGATGCTGGCCGGGGTCATCTCGACGCTGGTCTATATCTTCACCTACAAGGGCTGGTTCTTCATCTCGGGGACCAACATGCTGCCCGATACCGCGGATGCCTGGCTGTTCGGCATCTCGCCGGCCTCGTTCGGCACCATCGGCGCGGTGATCAACTTCGCGGTGGCCTATCTGGTGTCCGCCGCCACCAAGGAGCCGCCCGCCGAGGTGCGCGACCTGGTCGAGTCGATCCGCGTTCCGCGCGGCGCCGGCGCGGCGCAGGCGCATTGACGAACAGTCGCGCCCCCTCGCGGGGCGCGGCCTTTCCGCCGTTCGGCAGGGCAGGGACCATGAACGACATCGCCGCATTCATCGCCACGGTTCATCCCTATGACAGCCTGCCGCAGGACGAGCTGGCGCGGGCCGCGGCGGCCTTCAAGCGCAGGGACTATCCGGCCGGCGGCGTGATCTATCGCCGCGGCGACCGGCTGGCGGGGCTTTACCTGATCGAAAGCGGCCGGGTCCGGGTCTCGGATGCCGCGGGGGATTCCGTTTCCGAGCTGATGGCGCGCAACTCCTTTGGCGAAAGGGGGCTGCTGCGCGACGGCGTGGCAGTCACCACTGCGACGGCCATCGAGGATTCGACCGTGCTGATGCTGCCCCGCGCCGAATTGATGCGGCTGATCGGCAGCCATCGTGCGGTTGCACGCTTCTTCGACCGCAGCGGCCTGCCCGGCAGTCGCGAAAGCGATCTGGCGCTGCTGAAGGTCGGCGACCTGATCGGGCGGCGGGCGCCGCTGACCTGCACGCCCGAGACCCCCGCCATCGAGGCCGCCCGCGCCATGCGCGATGCTCGCGTCAGCAGCATCGGCGTGCTGGACGGGGAGCGGCTGGTCGGGCTGGTCACGATCCGCGACATCTCGAACCGCATCGTCGCCGAGGGGCGCGACGTGAACGTTCCCGTCGCGCAGGTGATGACGCCCGATCCGATCACGCTTTCGCCGGCGGAGCTGGGCTATGACGTGCTCAACATCATGCTGGAGCGCCGCATCGGCCATCTGCCGGTGGTCGAGAAGGGCCGCTTCGTCGGCATGGTCAGCCAGACCGACCTGACGCGGGTGCAGGCGATCTCGGCCTCGGCGCTGATCCGCGACATCGCGCAATCGGGGGATGTCGCCGAGATGGCGGCGGCCACCGCACGCATTCCCGCATTGCTGGTGCAGCTGGTCAACGGTCATCACCGGCACGAAACCATCACCCGCATGATCACCGACATCGCCGATGCCGTGACCCGGCGCCTGCTGGTCATGGCCGAGGCGCGGCTGGGGCCGCCGCCCGGCCCCTGGCTGTGGGCGGCCTGCGGCAGCCAGGGGCGGCAGGAACAGACCGGCCTGTCGGACCAGGACAATTGCCTGATCCTGGGTGACGATTGCGACCCGGAGGATCCCTGGTTCGCGGATCTGGCGCGCTTCGTTTGCGATGGGCTGAATGCCTGCGGCTATGTCTATTGCCCCGGCGAGATGATGGCCGTCACCCCGCGCTGGCGCCAGCCGCGCCGGGTCTGGCGCGGCTATTTCCGCGACTGGATCGCCCATCCCAGCCCCGAGGCGCAGATGCTGGCCTCGGTCATGTTCGATCTGCGCGCCATCGGCGGCGATGCCGCGCTGCTGGAGGGGCTGCAGGCCGAAACCCTGGGGATGGCGGCGAAGAACTCGATCTTCGTGGCGCATATGATCTCGAACGCGATGAAGCACCGCCCGCCTTTGGGGCTGATCGGCGGCTTTGCCACCGCGCGCACGGGCGAGCATCGCAACCAGATCGACATGAAGCTCAGCGGCGTCGTGCCGGTGGCGGACCTGGCGCGCATCTATGCGCTGCAGGGCCAGCTGGCGCCCGTCAACACCAGGGCCCGGCTGGTCGAGGCGCAGGCGGCGGGCATCATCTCGGGCAGCGGCGCACGCGACCTGATCGCGGCCTATGACCTGATCCAGACCACGCGGCTGGAAAACCAGGCCGCGCAGATCCGCGCGGGCGAACGGCCGGGCAACCATCTGTCCCCCGCCGCGCTGCCCGATTTCCAGCGCAGCCATCTGCGCGACGCCTTCGTGGTGGTGCGGGGGATGCAATCGGCGCTAGGCCACGGCAAGGGAATGTTGGGATGAGGGGCATATGACCGGGATCGGGGTCGAATTGCTGGGCGTGATCGCGGTCGGCGTGGGCGCGGCGGCGCTGCTTTATGCCGGGATGCACCTGCTGCGCAAGCTGGGGCTGGCGCCGGCGCGCTGGCTGCTGCCGGCGGGCATCGGCCTGGCGATGGTCGGCTATGCGGTCTGGAATGACTACGCCTGGTATGACCGGGCGGTCGCCCGGTTGCCCGCGGGTGCGCAGATCCTGCTGGTGGGTCGCGACAGCCAGCCCTGGGCGCCCTGGACCTATCTGGCGCCGGTGGTGATCCGCTTTGCCGCCCTCGATCCCGCCGGCATCTCGGAGACCGCCGAGGGCACGCGCCGGGCCGGAATCACGCTGGTCGAGCGGCGCGGCCCGACGCTGGTCGTGCCGCAGGAATTCGATTGCGCCAAGGGGCTGGTCCGGCCGGCGCGCGGCGCATGGTCGCCGCCGGGCCCCTCGGACCCGGCCTATTCCGTCGTCTGCGGAGGAGGGGGATGATGGCCAGCATCTTGGTGGTCGAGGATGAGGACAATATCGCCACCGCCCTGGATTTCCTGCTGTCGCGCGACGGCCACAAGCACCGCCGCATGGCCACGGGCGCCGGCGCGGTCGACGAGATCCGCGCCAGCCATCCCGATCTGGTGCTGCTGGACGTGATGCTGCCCGATGTCTCGGGCTACCAGATCGTGCAGGACGTGCGGGCCGATCCGGCGCTGAACGACGTGCGGGTGCTGTTGATGACCGCGCGCGGCTCGGTGGTGGAGCGCCGCAAGGGGCTGGCGCTGGGGGCGGACGGTTTCATCGCCAAGCCCTTCGAGCTGTCCGAGCTGCGGGCGGAACTGGCGCGGCTCCTGGGCGGGCGATGCTGACGCGGCTTTCGCTCCGGCTGCGGGTGCTGCTGATCTTTGCGGGGCTTGCGGCAGCGATCCTTGCGGCCTTGGCCGTGGCGCTCTGGGTGGCGGGGGCGGGCCTTGCGGGCCGGGGCGTCCCGGTCCAGGTGATGCTGGACGCCCTGGTCCAGGCGGCGCTGATCGCGGGCTTCGGCGCGCTGGGGATGGTGGTCTGGATCTGGTTCCTGTTCGACCGCAACGTGGCCCGCCCGATCGAGCTGCTGGCCGGGGGCTTGCGCACCGGTCAGGCGCCCGAGATCGAGGAGGCCCGCTATCTGGCCGATCTGGGCCCCGCCGCCCGCGATGCCGCCGAGGCGCGGGCGCGTTCGGCCGAGGCGCTGGCCGATGCCATCGCCGAACATGCCGCCGACCTGCAGCGCGAAAAGGCGACGCTGGAATCCATTCTCGCCGATATCGGCGCCGGCGCGGTGATGACCGATCCGGCCGGCCGGGTGATGTTCTACAACGCCTCGGCCGCGCATCTTCTGCCCGGCATCGCGCTGGACCGCCCCATCGAGCGCCACCTGCCCGGTGGCGCGCTGGAGGCCGGTGCGGCGCGGTTGGCGGCGGGGGCGGCGGCGACCGACCTGATCTGCCTGAGCTCGGCCGGGCAGCGGCTCTGGGGGCGCATGCGGCGCATCGATGGCGGCACGCTGCTGATCCTGAACGACCGCCCGCCGCAGCGCCCCGCGCCGCGCGACCTGCTGGAGACTCTGCGCCGCCATGCCGCGACCCTGGTGCCGATGCTGGGTGCGCTGGAGGGTCCGATCCCGCCCGCGCTGGCCCAGGCGATCCGGGCCGAGGGGCAGGGGCTTGCCAATGCCCTGCGCGCATTGACCGAGGCGATGAGCGGCGATGCCCCGCGCGGAGGGGCGGGGCTGAACGAGCTGGCCGCCGGGCTGGATCCGGCGCCCGACCTGCCGCCGCGGCTGATGCTGATGGCCGATGCGGCCGGGGTGAACGGGCTGCTGCGCCATCTGGACCGACGCCTGCGCGAACAGGGCGCGACCCCCCGCCTTGCCGCTGAGGTTGAGGCCGAGGCCGAGGCGTCCGAGGCGCGGCTCTTGCTGCTCTGGACCGGGGCGCCGCTGCCCATGGACCGGCTGGAATCCTGGCTGGCCGAGCCGCCCGACCCGGCGCAGCCCGAACTGACCGGGCACGAGATCCTGGCGGCCCATGCCACCGGCATCTGGACCGAGGCGCGGGACGGCCAGGCGCGGCTGGTCCTGCCGCTGCCCATCGCCTCGCACCGGCCGGACCGCGCCGGGCTGACCTATGACTTCGCCCTGGCGCGACGCGGCGCGGCCTCGTCGCGGCTGGCCGACCTGACCTGCGTGGTCTTCGACACCGAGACGACCGGCCTTGATCCCGCGACCGACCGCATCGTGCAGATCGCCGGGCTGCGCATCGCCCGCGGCCGCCTGACCGGCGAGCGTTTCGACACGCTGGTCAATCCCGGCCGGCCGATCCCGCCCGCCTCGACCGCCGTGCATGGCATCACCGATGCGATGGTGGCCGATGCTCCCGACATGGTCACGGCGCTGACCGCCTTTCGCCATTTCACCGAGGACGCGGTGCTGGTCGCCCATAACGCGCCCTTCGACATGGGCTTCCTGCGCCGCGCCGCGCCCGAGACCGGGGCGCATTTCGACAATCAGGTGCTGGATACGATCCTGCTTTCGGCGATGCTCTGGGGCCAGTCGGCGCCGCATTCGCTGGATGCGCTGACCGAGCGGCTGGGCATCGTCATCCCGCCCGAGGAACGTCACACCGCCATGGGCGACACCCGCGCCACGGCCGAGGCCTATCTGCGGCTGATCGCGGCGCTGGAGGCGAAGGGGCTGGAGCGGTTCGAGGACATAATGGCCGAGGCCCGCCGCCACCGCCGCCTGATCGATGACGCGAACAGGCCTGCGGGTGACGCCGCATCCGGCTCCGGCCCGTCCGCAGGCTGACCGCGCGGCCCCTGCGCGGCCATGGGGAATGCATTCCCGCCGGCCGGATCGGCGGAACGGACAGGCCGCGCCGGCCCGCTCCGCTGCGGCCCGTTCCGCTGCGGCGCGGCCGGGTCAGGCAAGCTCTCGCCGCTCTCCGAGCAGACCCTTGACGATGGTCGAGGCGGGAATGCCGGGGAGGTTGGGGCTCTTCGGTATCGCCCACCGACAGCAGGGGGCGGATGCGGCCTTCCTTGCAGGCGCCCATGGCCAGGGCCGGGGTGAGGAAGCCCGGCTGATTTCGGACGAGACGGGGCGAGGTGACGCGGAATCAAGATGAAGTCGCGTCCTTCCAGGTCTTTCGGCGGCATTGCCAAGTTGGGTGATTGTG
>NZ_AEPN01000064.1:0-12264 GCF_000185925.1 Paracoccus sp. TRP
TACCCATGACCGACCTCCACCCACCCCCAGGCAAACGCAGACGCCGCATCATCGCGGCAGTGCGGGAAGCCGCCCGCAAGGCACGGCAGGCAGAGCGGCGCAAGTCGCGGCAGAAGATCAGGCAGATCACGAGGGACAGATGACCAAGGCGAAAACGAAGGGGCAGAAACTGGCCGAGCGTCGCCGCCGCGCAATGTTGGAGGCGGCCCCGGTCGGCCTGCCAGAGCTGGCACCGATTCCGCCGCGCCATAAACAGCCGCGCCACAAGGGCCGGTTTGTCAGGGTCGGAGAGGACCCGCGCAAAGTCGTTCTTAACAAAAGGTGCCGTGATATGGGCATTGCAGAAAACCGCGATAACCGGCGTCTCATGTCGCTGCCCATGTTGGAGGATCACGCGGGGCAGGTGATATATCTGGAAGCCAAGGCGGATGCTGATCGCCTTTGGCAGACGTTTTGCAGGCTGGATAAGGTCGATGCGGTATATCATGCGCGGATCCTCGGGCGGTCTCGTCACGCAAAATGCGGCAAGATTGAATTCATGCCGGAAAGGCTTGAATCTCGCCCGGACGAAGCGACAGATCACCGTAGCGACGAAGAGAAGCAGCGGAGCGCCGTGAACAACTGGATGCGCTGGCACGGATTTCTTGGGCACCTTAATGCCAGTGAGCAGAGCGCCATTTGGGACGGCATATACCTGCGCTGTGAAATGCATAAAGGTGGCAAGCCGACCACGCGGGGCAGGGCGTTTGTTGCGGCGTTGCGCATGCTGCATGTCGTATCAACCCGCGGCAAATAAGGCGTTGACTGGCGGCGATCTTTCTTCTACCGTAATTACACTGCGTGGCGCGCAAGTTGCGCGGTGACAGGCCCGGTTCACGCCGGGCTTTTTGATTCCGCTCTTTGGTGGTCAGATGTTCTATGACGCGGGATGGATCATCCAACCTACCGCGTGGGCTAGTCGGATAAGCCCAAGCCGGATCAGCGTAAGCCGACCGTCTGACCTCCCGAGCGCGGCTCGTTAGTCGGCTGGTATTCTGGCCGCAGTAGTGGATTGGGAATTACCCGGTCGCCCGCGCTCACATTAAAAAGACCTGCCACGCCTCGGGCGGTAGCCTCGGTTTCGCACTGCGCACCCCGGCGGGTTACTATGTCTCCGGCTCTGCGCGGGTTGATCGCCGCAAGCATCCGGCCTTAAGTCCACGTCAAATGGCGTGGCCGGTGGGATGGCCTCCACCGTCAGATATCCTGCCGATCTAGCTCATCAGGAAGAGCAGGCCCCTTGTAAGGGCAAGGCGCGGGGTTCGAGACCTCGGATCGGCACCATCCCCCTGCGCACTACGGCTCGATATCCGCTACGCTCGTAGGCGAGCACGTATCCAGCCCCGTCAGCAATGGCGGGGTTTCTTCATTTCAGCCCGTCGCTGGACCGCCTGCCTGAGCGTTCGGTTCGGCCATCATCCGCGACGACGACTGCGAGCATCGCTGGTGGATACGCGGGTCGGTCGCGGCTTGTTGGAGGTAGAGACATGGCGAAGTTGACGGCCAATGTATCGCTCGACACGGATAGAGCGATCAGGGATCCGCTGTTCTGGTTCGGCATGATGCTGGACAAAATCACCTTCGGTTTGATCGATACGGGCCGTTGGAAGCGATATGTGTCCGTCAATACAGGCAATGCCTCTGACGCTATCGAATGGGAGCTTCATTCCAGCGAAGGGACAGTGGTGAGGCTGGGTGATGTGGTGTTTGATTGGGATGTCGTGGAAGTCCCCGACAGCAACGACCCGCAGGCGCTCGCTCGGCGAGAGATTGTCGGACCTATGAAGGTCAAGGCTGTGGTTGTCGATGACCCGCAAGCCATGGGCTGACAAGGGAGTGGAGCGATTATGGCCAACCATATTTTTGGCGATCTGGTCGATGAGACGTTCCAATGGGAGGGATGGTCATTCGCCGGCAGGGTGAATCATGACATCCACCCAGACGTTTATGAGGTGGTGACGTTTGTCCATCAGGATGGTCGAGAGTGCGCTGTGAACACAACGAAGGCATTGAGACAAAAGCTCGCAGAGGATCGCCTCTGGGCATTTGATCGACGCAGCCGTCATGAAATGGGCTGACAAGGGCAGCAGGCTATACAAGACGGCGCGTTGGCAAAGGCTGCGCATCAAGGTCATCGCCAAGGCGGGGGCTGTGTGCCGCATGTGTGGGACGCTGACCACATCAGGGAGGCGCGACCCGAAGGCCGCCGAGGTTGACCACATCGAGCCTCACCACGGCGATGAGCGCCTATTCTGGGACGAGAGCAACCTGCAATGCCTGTGCAAGGCCTGTCACGGGTCGGCTAAGGCCAGACAAGAGCGCGGCCAGCGGATGCAACGGGCGGATGGGTGGTGAGCCCCCCCGATAAAAAAGAAAGGGGGCCAATCGGCCAGACCCGGCGCCCCCCTTCCTTTTCACTGAGAACAGCCCATAACCCGGGGTAGGGGTGTTATAATGTCACAAAAGCCTCGCGCTCCGCGATACGCCGACATTTTTAAGGGCGACCCCGATAAGGAGGCGAAGGCCAAGGAGGTCTGGCGCGACACGATTGCATGGCTGGATGAAAGCGGCCTGCTGAACGCGCGAAGGATCGAGATTGCCGACCGCTACGCTCGCGCCTGCGCAGAGTATCACGTGCTCTATCCGATTGCTGCGGAGGAGGGGCCTGTGAAGGTCGGGCCGAATGGCGGCGACGTGTTCAACTTCAACTGGTCCGCCGTCGAGAAGCTGAATGATCGTATGGCGAAGTTTGAGGACGCACTGCTGATCAGCCCAAAGGCGGCTCAGGACAAGGTGGCCGGCAAGCCGCCGGAAGGACCAAAGACGAAAGCCGATGACTATCTCGATTGACCGGACGACCGAATGGGCGCGCAAGGCGGTATCGGGAAAGATCGTCGTTGGGGAGTTGGTGCGCCTTGCGGCTGAACGTCACCTGCGCGATCTGAAAGAGGGCAAGAAGCGCGGGCTTGCATGGGACGTGGGTTCGGCCGAGCGGGCGATTGAGTTTTTCCCGTCGGTGCTGAGCATTACCGAAGGCGCCAAGGTCGGGCAGCCGTTCGAGCTTCTGCCGTGGCACGTGTTCGTCGTCGGCTCGATCTACGGATGGAAGGACGCGAACGGGCTGCGCCGCTTCCGGTTCGTCTGGATGGAGACAGGGAAGGGGCAGGCCAAATCCCCGCTAATGGCCGGCTTGGGGATTTACGAAATCCTCGGCCGCAAGAAGAAGCGGGCCGAAGTCTATTGCATCGGCGAAGACCGCAAAACCGCAAACGTGATGTTCCGGGACGCCGTGGCGATGTGCCGCGCGCCGATCCCCGGCAAGGGCGAGGAAAGCCTTGAATCGTCTGGTCGTGTGATCATCCGGGGTTTCGGGGATAACGCCTGGAAGATAGAGCATCCCAAGAGCGGGTCGAAGTTCGAGCCGGTGGCGAACAGTGATGCCATCTCGGGGCCAAAGCCGGTTCTGGTTCTCGGTGACGAGATCCATGAAATGAAATCGAACAAGGCTATTTCTGTCTGGCGTGCTGCCATCGCTAAAATGTCGGGCGATCCAATGATGGTGCTGGGCACGAACACGCCATCAGTGGATCAGCAGGTAGGGACGGAATACAGCGAGTATTTTCAGCGTGTTCTGCGTGGTGAGAACACGGACGACAGCGCATTCGCGTTCATCGCGCGGACGGACAAGGGAGACGATCCTTTCCACGACGAGAGTTGCTGGGTGAAGTCGCTTCCGGCGCTTGGGATTACCTATCCCATCGACAACGTTCGCAAGGAAGTCCAGACCTCGCGCAACATGATTTCGACGGCGCTGACAACGAAGCGCCTGTATTTCGGCATCCCGGTCGGCACCGCCGGTTTCTGGATTGCGGAAGATGCGTGGGAAGGCACGCAGGGCGAGGTGGATGAGGCAGAGATGCGCGGCCGCAAGCTGCACCTTTCGCTCGACCTGTCCGAAAAGAACGACCTGACCGCGCTTTCCGGGTGCTGGGAGGGCGACAAACTGGCGGTCAAGACCTGGTATTACACCACGGAGGCGCGGATTGCGGAGCGCAGCACCGCCGACCAGATCCCGTATCGGGAGATCGAGGCGGCGGGGCAATTGACGATCACGCAGAGCGCGACGATTGATTATTCATTCGTCGTGCAGCGCGTCCAGAAGTTGTGCGCTGAGCATGATGTGGAACAGATGGTCGTCGATTCGACCTTCATTCAGAACTTCATGCGGGCGGCTGATGATGCCGGTTTCCCGGTCTGGGAGTTCAAGGGCGACGACGAGCCGGCGGGCGTGGGGCTGAAAATCGTGCGCCATGCCCAGGGCGGTAAGGTGGTTTTCGAGGACAAGATGCTCTGCATGCCGCTGTCTATGCGACATCTGGAGGACCGGATTCTCAAGGGCGAACTGGTCATAGACCGGAACAGGCTGACGACGATCTGCGCGTCAAACGCGGTGGTGAGGTCGGACGCCTTCAAGAACAAGTGGTTCGACAAGAACAAGTCGCGCGGCCGGATCGACGGCATGGTGACCATCGCCATGGCGGTGGGGTCTGCGGCGAGCCAGATGGACGGGCGGTCGCGGTCCTATCTCGAAGATGAGGACTTGATTGTCCTGTAACGGCAAAGGCCAGACATGAACCTATTCAAGCGAATGTTCGGGCCCCGCGAGGTGAAGGGCTACAACCCCGAAAACAAAGAGGATCGGGTATTCTTCAAGGGTATCGGGGATTTTGGATCGCGTGAGTTCACCAGCGTTGCGGCGGCTTTGCGGGCAGGGTTTACCATCGCTAGCGGCATGGGCCTGCTGCCGTTGCAAGCCGAGGGGCGCGGCGGAGACAATCTGGCGGCTCTGATCAACGACGAGCCGAACGACCTGCTGACAGGCGTAGAGTTCAAGGAGTTGATGACGCTTCACGCGGTGTTCGCTGGCGCCGGTCGGGCATTTATTCGCCGCGATCCGCTGGGCAAGCCGGTCGAGTTGATCCCGCTGCACCCGTCATGGTGCGGGCCGTGGGTCTACAAGGACGGTGAACACGTCCTGCCGGTCAGCATCGAGGAAGGCGGGATCTGGGGCGACTTCACTCGCAAGGACATTTTGGAAGTGACTTCGCCGCGATGGAATATGCTTTCGGGCCTCGATGTGACGCACGCATGCTGCCATGTGCTCGGGCTGTCGCGGAAGTTGCAGCAGAAACAAGCGCAGTATGCCGACACCAACGCGCCTTATGGGGTGCTGTTCGTCAAGGAAGGCGAGAGCAAGGACGGGGTGCGACGGCTCAAGGAGTCGTGGAGCAAGCAGTTTGGCCGTAGCGGCATCGCGGTCGTGGACATGGACGGCAAGTTTCAGCAGCTGGCGCAGTCCTCGACAGATCAGCAGCTTAACGAGGCACTCAAGTTCCAGGTCGAGGAAATTGCGAGAATTTACGGCGTTCATCCGTATTTTCTGATGCAAACAGCCGGTTCTGGTGCGCAGGGTGCGGTGGCCGATGTGATGCTGTTCCATCAGGCCTACACCATGGCCCCATGGATCAATCGCTGGGAGGGTGCCCTGCGTCGGTCTCTGTTCAAGGGATCGCAGTCCATGCCGAATTTCGACGAGAACGCGCTGATGCGCACTACGCCACAGGTCAGGGCGGAAATCTATTCCCGCGCGCTTGGTGGTGGCGGCAATGCCCCATGGATGACTGCTGATGAGGTTCGGTCCGGGGCGTCTCCGTTCAATCTAGCGGCCAAGGGTGACAACTTCTGGAAGGCCGGCAACAAACAGGAGGGGCAGGATGAAGCTCCAGTATAAATTCGCCCCGCTGGAAGCCGAGATCGACCAGCGTGGCAAGGTGACGGGCTATGCGTCGAGGTTCGGGATTAAGGATCAGGGCGGCGATATCGTCGTCAAGGGTGCGTTCAGCGGCAACACCCGCAAGCCCAAGATGCTGTTGCAGCATGATCCGGCCCAAGTCGTCGGGGTCTGGGATGTGGTGCAGGAGGACAATGACGGCCTCTATGTCGAGGGCAGGATCAATCTTGGGTCCACGCTCGGAAAGGACGTGCATTCCAACCTCGAATTTGGCGCCATCGACGGCATGTCCATCGGCTACCGGGCCAAGGATGCGGTGAAAACCGCCGCGGGCCGGGAACTGCGCCAAATCGACCTTTGGGAAGTGTCGTTCGTGACATTCCCCATGCTGCCCGAGGCGGTCGTATCGTCGGTCAAGAGCATCGACGGCGATAACCCGGCTATTCTCAAGAGGTTCGTCGAGCAGATCATGCGTGAGGCTGATTTCTCGGCTGATGAAGCCAAAGCGGCGGCGGCCGCTGTGGCTCGTGTCCGCGCGGAACGTGAGGTGAGCGCAGGGCAAGATGAAGGGCTGACTTTGGACGCCCTTAGGAACGCGCTTCGTGGTCTGAAATAGGGCCGTTTCTCACATCATAGGAGACGAACCATGGCTTTTGACATGGATGCTGTCCGCGAAGTCTTTCGCGGCGAACTGAAAGGCATGCTCGACGAGCGTGACAAGAAGTCGAATGACCTGCACGAGCAGATCGAGCACCTGAAAACGAAGTCGGAAGCCGATGCGGCCGACATCAAGGGCCGGATCGACGAATCCGTCGCCAACATCGACAAGCTGAGCGCGGCCATCGCCGAACACGAGAAGAAAATGGCTTCCGTGCTGGCCGGCGGCCGTGAGAAGTCGCTGGGCGAACAGTTCATCGGCTCGGATGAGTTCAAGGCCAAGGCCACGACCAAGGAGCCGGTGAAAATCTCTCTGGACCTGAAAGACGTGCTGACCTCGGGCCAGATTGCGACGGGCGTTTCGCGCTCGGTTCTGATCCCAGAGCAGATGACCGGCTTTCGCGCGCCTCCGGAACAGGAGCTGCGCATCCGCAGCCTGATCCCGACCGGCACCACGACCAGCAATTCCATCCGGGCCATCGTCGAAACCGGATTCACGAACGCTGCCGCGCCTGTCGCGGAAGGCGCGCTGAAACCGAAGTCGGAAATCACCTTCGGCGAGGAAGTCATCCCGGTCCAGAAGATCGCGCATCGCTTCCGTGCATCGATGGAGATCCTGGACGATGCGCCGATGCTGCGCAGCTACATCGACGGCCGGGGCCGCTACGGCCTGCTGCTGGCCGAGGAAAACCAGCTGCTGAACGGCACTGGCGTGGCGCCCCAGCTTCACGGCCTACTGCCGCAGGCGACCGCTTATGACAACACCACATTGACTGGCTACACCCCGGCGACGCTGGTGGACGATATTCGGGTTGCGAAGCTGCAAGTTCGCAAGTCCCTCTATCCCGCCTCGGGCGTGGTACTGAACCCGGAGGATTGGGCGCGCATCGAGTTGCTGAAAGACACGCAGGACGCCTATCTGTTCTCGTCGGTCACGACCGGCGCGGCGCAGCGTCTCTGGGGCTTGCCGGTGGTTGTGTCGGACGCCATGGCGCCCGGATCGTTCCTCGTCGGCGCATTCTCTCTCGGTGCCCAGATTTGGGACCGCATGGGAATGACCGTCATGGCATCGACCGAAGACGGCGACAACTTCTCGGAGAACATGGTGACGATCCTGTTCGAGAAGCGTCTGGCGCTGGAAGTATCGCGCCCTGAGGCATTCGTCTACCAGGACGGCGGCGCATCGTAATCTTAGGCGGGGCGGCTCCGGTCGCCCCTTCTTCTTTCCGGAGGGTGCTATGCCGAATTTCTTGTCTCTTGTGGAGCTGAAAGAGCGTCTGCATATCACCTTCGACGACGATGACGCCGAATTGCAGGGCTACATCGATGCCGCTGAAAGCTATCTTGCGGACCCGCAGAATGGCATCCTGCGACGTCCCGTGCTGGCGACGGAATTTGTTGAGCGGTTCGCGGGGTTTGGTGCTGTTGCGCTGGCATTCCCGGATGAAGTCACGGAAGTTTCTGTTTCCTACATCGACGCTGACGGGGTTGATCGCGATCTGCCGGAAATTTACCGGGTCGAAGGCGGTAAATTGGTTCTGAACCACGGGGAAAGCTGGCCGCAAGCACGATCTGTGACAGTCACCTATACCGCAGGTTGGGCCGTCAATGGTGTACCTGCCGCGATCAAAGAGGCGGGATATTTCATCGCCCGGTCTTATTACGAACAGGGGCATGAGATTGATCAGGACCGCTTTCGAACCATCGTTGCATTTATGGTGCGCGGCTTTCGCAGGGTGACGCTGTGAACTTCTATCGAGCCACGTTTCAGGAGCCGTTCGAGGCCGTTGATGCTGATGGGAAGGTGATCCATCGATATGACGCCCGATTTCAGGACCGGGTGACGATCCGCTTCCTGAGGGGAGGGGAAAGCGTAATGCAGGCGCGCCTGGAGAGCCGAAACCCGGTCATTATTGGCGTCCGGAATTCGGAGCGGGCACGACAGGTTACGAGCGAGTGGCGTATCGTGATCGACGGCCGGGCTTACGACTTGAAGGAAGACCCCCGGCCGACCGAGAGCCGCCGCTATCTCGAGATGCTGGCCGAGGCACGCGGATGATTGTCTATCCCTACAAGGCGACGCCGAGCGATTTCGAGTTGCGGATTTCTCTTCGTTCTCTGGTCAATGTTCAGCATGAGGGCGTGATTATTGCGGGCGACGTTCCGCGCGGGCTGCGCAATGTGATGTTGATCCCGGTGGAGGCATGTGGGACGCGGTTTGCCAGATCCACGGCAAACATCCTGGCCGCCGCGAAATCGACGAACGCCGCAACGATCACAGTCATGCACGACGATATTTTCCTTCTTCGCCCGTGGACGTTCCGGCACGAAAACCGGGGCACGATAGAGGGATATCTGGCGTCGGGCGTGGCATCCGGGGAATACCGCCAGCACGTTGTCGAGACGAGGGACATTCTGTCGGCGCATGGCGTGAAAGACCCGCTGTGGTTCGGGCTGCACACGCCGACGACTTATGACCGGGCTAAACTGGTTGATCTGATCGAGGAATTCTCCGGGAAACGCTATTTGCTGCGGACCCTGTATCACAACCTGCATCCCCAGCCGAGTGAGCCGCGCGAAGATGTGAAGGTGTGGGGGTGGTTCAGGCCACCGGCTGATATGGACGTGCTGTCCATCTCTGACAGTTGTGCGCGGTCCGCGGCGTTCCGGCGCTGGATCACTGACAGGTTCCCACGCAAGTCGGTTTACGAGGTGTGACATGAGAGCCGGCCGCATCCTTCGTCAGGTCGTCCGCGCGCGCATGCTGGATCAGGTTCCGGGCCTGACCGGCGTCTACGACCGGGCCACGGAGAGCGCCGTCTATCCCTACGCTACGCTCGGGGTGAGCTATTGGACCGACGGCAGCGTGGAGTGCATCGAGGCGCGTGAGGTCACGCTGCAAATCGACGTGTGGCACAGCCAGTCGAGCAAGGGGCTGCTTGAGGATCTGACCGATGATGTCGCAGCGGCACTGAACGGCTGGGCAGACACCGACGCGCTGACCATGCATCCGCTGCGCGTGACGCTGGTTCGCGTCATGGACGACCCCGATGGTGTCTCGGTGCATGGCGTGGTGCAGGTCGAGGCGATGGTGGAGGCCGATTCGGCGTGATGTCTCCCCCCGACAAGGGTAACTGATTCTGGGAGTCAAAAATGGTGAACGGCATTCCCGAGGTCCAAGCCATGTTTCGTCGCAAGGCGGCGAAGGTCGCGGCGGCGGCCAAGGCTCAAGCCCGCGTCGGCGGTGAGCAGGTGGCTTCTGCCATGCGCTATCTGGCGCCCCGCGAGCAGGGCGAATTGATCCGGTCAATCAGGGTTGAGGATGCCGCGTCGATCTCCACCAGCAAGGGTGAGCGCGGATTTATCGGCGTGGTGGTGAAGGCTGGAGACGAAACGACCATCGTCACGAATGAAAGCGGCGGCCGGTTTCAGAATGCGAAATTGCAGGAACATGGCACCAAGAACATGCCGGCGAATCCCTATTTCAATCCCGCATGGCGGGCGAACCGGTCTCGTGTCAGGTCAGCCATATCTCGGGCTGTCCGAAAGGCATGGGCTTCTGGTTGAAATGCCAAAGCAACGAAAATGGCGCGTCCTTCGGGACTTCGAGTGGATGCCAAAATCCAACGTCATCATGACGTTTCGGGCCGGCGAGGTTCATGCCGGCCTGCCGCGCGCTTGCCGAAATAAGGCGGGCGACAGCATCGAAGAAATCCGGGACTGACCCCGGCTGCCCGGCAAGCGCCCTTGGGCAAGGCATCACCCATAGATGGAGCAATACCATGGCAAAGCCGACCACTTATGTGGGCAGCTCGGTGGCGATTTTCCTTGAAAGCACCACCTCGCCCGGCACATACCTGCGGCCCTGCGGGCTGACCAACCATACGATTTCGTTCTCGAAAAATGCGACCGAGGTGAACGTCCCGGATTGTGATGATCCCGAACTGCCCTCGTGGATCGAGCGGGGCGTTGAGAGCCTCGATTTCAGCGGCACCGGCTCGGGCGTGCTGGCATCCGAAGCGGTCGACAGCTGGTGGGACGCTTTTAACACGACCGAGAGCATCAATGCCCGTATCTACATCGGGAAGCCCGACGATGCGGCGAATGGCCGCTATTGGCAGGGCAAGGTCCATGTGACCGGATTTGAGGTGTCCGGAGAGCGTGGCGGCAAGGCACAGGTCAGCATTTCTGTAGTCTCGGATGGCGAGCTGGCCTTTCATAATGTGACGGCGCCGTAATGGAGGCTGAGCGCATTCTATGGGCGAGCGGAGAGGATGATTTTCTTCTCCGCATCGGCGAACTTGAGGCTCTGGACGATCTGACGGAGTCTGGGGTGCTCGACCTGCGTTGGCGCTTGTCGCAGGGCGTGCAGCGCGGCAGCCTGGCTTACTCTCCCGTGAAGGTTCGAGAGGTGCTGGCGTGTATTCGGTTGGGGCTGCAAGGCGCGGGGATGGATCGCTCTACCGCTGATCGGAAGGTCAGGCAGGCATTTGATGACGCCGACATTTCGGAACTGAATTTGCTGGCGTTTACGATCCTGACCAAAGCGTTTTCCGGTAAGGGACATGACGCGGTGGGGGAGACGGAGGCGGGGGAAGCCAAGGCCGCATCCGCTTCTCCCGCCTCTACGGCAACGGGGCAGCCATCGGCTTTTCGCCCGCGCAAGTCAAAGAAATGACGATGTGGGAGTTCACGGCCTGCGTGGATGGTTGGAACCGGGCGCAGGGCAGTGGGCACGCTCACAGTGGTGAGCCGATGAGTGGCGAAGAATATGACGCGCTCTGCGCTTTAGCTGACAGGTGGAATGATGGCGGAAGCTGATGCAGGTCTGGAACTGCCAATTGGTCTGACTGAACAAAAGTTCTTGCAGCAGCTCGCCAGGATCGAGGCGCGGTCGATCAAGGCCGCACAACGCGCCGAGGCTGCGTTTAAGAGTTCGAACAAAGCTTCGGAGCGTTCGTTTAAGGATTTGGAACGCTCTGCCGGGCGCTCACTCCGGGGAATGCAGCAACTGTTCAGGGTGGGCAGTGGGTTGCTTGCCGGAGGCGTTGCCGCACAGCAGGTGCGACAGTATATGCGCATTGCCGACGCCGCGACCCAAATGCGGAACTCGTTGCGGGTGGCAGGTCTCGAAGGCGAGGAACTTTCGCGCGTTTATGACCAGCTGTTCAGGTCAGCCCAACGCAATGCCACGCCGGTGAATTCTCTGGTCGATCTATATTCCAAGCTGGCTTTGACCCAGAAGGAACTGGGGGTCACGAGCGAAGAACTGATCCATTTCACCGATGGCATTGCGGTTGCTCTGAGGGTTGGCGGCACGGATGCGCAGGCGGCCAGTGGTGCCTTGTTGCAGCTTTCGCAGGCGCTTGGCGGCGGCGTTGTCCGGGCCGAGGAGTTCAACTCGATCCTTGAGGGCACCCCGACGATTGCGCAGGCTGTGGCGCGCGGCTTGAAGGAAGCCGGCGGCTCTGTAGCCGAGCTGCGCAAGCTGGTGAACGACGGCAAGGTGTCCAGCACTGCTTGGTTCCGCGCGTTCGAGGCGGGGTCCGAGGAGTTGCGCCGACAGGCTGAAACATCTCAGGTCACAGTCGGGCAGTCGTTTACTCGCTTGGGGAACAGCCTGCTCACAGTTGTCGGTGAGTTTGACAAAGCCACCGACGCTTCGGGCAAGTTTGCCCAAGGCATCAGCGATCTGGCGAACGGGATCGAATCTTTCGATGCCAGCGGGTTCATCTCCGAAATCCAACGGATTGTTGATTTCCGTCGAGACGTGACCC
>NZ_AEPN01000063.1:0-12396 GCF_000185925.1 Paracoccus sp. TRP
CAAACCGTGGGATCAAACACCTAGAGCCCGGCCAACCCGTCCCAGACCAGCTTGACCCCGACCAGCGCCACCGAGGCATAGGTGAAGGGATAGAAGATGCTGGCGCGCATGTGGCGAACCACCCAGCCCCCGAGCCAGGTCGCCCCTACCGCCAGCGGCAGCATGGCTGCGGCGCGGGCCAGGTTATCGGCGCCGAACTCTCCCAGCGCGGCATAGGGGATCAGCTTCAGCGCATTGGTCACGGCAAAGAACATCACCGTGGTGCCGGTGAAGAGCTTCGGATCCAGCCGCAGCGGCATCATGTAGATCTGAAGGGGTGGCGCTCCGGCATGGGCGACGAAGCTGGTATAGCCGGCCAGCCCGCCCCAGAAGCGGGCGGCCGCCGGACGCGCGCCGGCAAGCGCGGTGCCCTGCCCCGTTCCGACAAGCGCGCGCGCCACGAAGGCCAGCGAAACCAGTCCCACGACCAGGCGCACCGCCGAGTCCGAGACCAGTTCGGCGCTGGCCCAGCCGATCCCGATGCCTGCGATCGCTCCGGGCATGATCCGACGCATGATCTGCCAATCGACCCAAGCCCGCCAGCTTGCCACGCTGACCACATCCATCACCACCAGCACCGGCAGCAGGATCGCCGCCGCAGTAACCGGGGGCATGACCAGGGCCATGAGCGGCACACCGAGCAGGCTCATGCCGCCGAGGCCGCCCTTGGAAAGACCGACCAGGACGACGGCCAGCGCGGTCACGGCCAGTTCGGTGGGCGATGCGAAGATGGTCCAATGCATTGCGGCATCCATGAAAAAGGCCCGGAGCGAGGCGCTCCGGGCCCAAAGCCTGGGGGAAGGTCAGGCTTTCTTGCTGCGGGCGTTCTGGCGGAAGGTATCGGCCACCACGGCGGCGACAATGATCACGCCCTTGACGATCTCCTGATAGAAGGCATCGACCCGCAGGAAGGTGAAGCCCGACATCATCAGCCCCAGGATCAGCGTGCCGATCACCGTACCGAAGATCCGCCCGCGCCCGCCGCTGAGCGAGGTGCCGCCGATCACGGCCGCGGCGATGGCGTCAAGCTCATACATCATGCCCATGCCGGCCTGCGCCGTTTCCGCACGGGCGGCGGTGACGATGCCGGCCAGCCCCGCCAGCAGCCCGGCGATGGCATAGACCTTGATCAGATGGCGCTGCACGTTGATGCCCGAGACGCGCGCCGCCTGCGGGTTGGCGCCGATGGCATAGGTGAACTTGCCATAGCGGGTATAGCGCAGGGCGATATGGAAGATCAGCGCCACCGCCAGGAAGATGAAGACTGGCCAGGCGCCCGATCCGATCGCGGCGAAGCTGTCCGTGGGAAAGCTGATCGGCTGGCCCTTGGTATACCATTTGGCGATGCCGCGCGCCGTCACCATCATGCCGAGCGTAGCGATGAAAGGCGGAATTCCGGTCAGCGCGATCAGCGCGCCGTTGATCATGCCGGCGATCAGCCCAAGCCCAAGCCCGACGGCCAGCGGCACCATGACCGGCAGGTCCGTCAGCGCCGGATACATGGCCCGCGCATAATCGCCCGACTGCGCCACGCTCATGGTGATCATCGCCGTCATGGCGACGACCGAGCCCGACGACAGGTCGATGCCGCCGGTGATGATGACCTGCGTGACGCCGATGGCGATGATGCCCACGACCGAGACTTGCAGGATCATGATCGTCAGGCGACGGGTGTTCATCAGAAAGCTCTGGCCCTGGAAGATCCAGCCCAGGATCTCGAAGACCAGCGCGACGGCGACCAGCACCAGCAGGATGTTCAACTCCTGCGGCAGCCCTCGCCGCTGTCGCTTGACGGGTTCGATCTGCACATTGTCCATGATAATATCCTCCTCGGGCGCCGCGCGGGCCTCAGCGGGCCGCCAGTTCCATGATTTTCACCTGGGTCGCCTCGGCCCGGTCCAGGATCCCGGTCATATGGCCCTCGTGCATGACCATGATCCGGTCGGACATGCCTAGAACCTCGGGCAGTTCGGACGAGATCATGATGACGGCGACCCCCTGCTGCGCCAGGCGCGAGATCAGCCGGTGGATCTCGGCCTTGGCGCCGACGTCGATGCCGCGGGTCGGCTCGTCCAGGATCAGGATCTTCGGCTTGGTCAGCAGCCAGCGTGCGATCAGAACTTTCTGCTGGTTGCCCCCCGACAGGTTCTCGATCCGCTCGTCGAGGTTGGGGGTCTTGATCCGCAGCTTGTCCTTCATCTCGAGACAGAGATTGGTCATCCCCCGCTCATCGACGCAGCCCAGCTTGACATGGCCTTCATGCAAGGCTGCGATCTGCATGTTCTCGAGGATCGTGAGCGGCAGGAAGCAGCCGGTCGCCTTGCGGTCCTCGGTCAGCAGCGCCATTCCCTCGCGCATGGCATCGGCGGGTGAGGCGATGGTGACATCGCGGCCGGCGATGCGGATCTTGCCCTCGGTGGCCGGCGTCACGCCGAACAGCGCCTCTGCCACGTTCGAGCGGCCCGAGCCCACCAGGCCGGCCAGCCCGAGGATCTCGCCGCGGCGCAGATCGAAGGTGATACCGTGGAAGGTGCCCGGCAGCGAGAGGTTCTCGACCGACATGATCACGTCGCCGATTTCGGCCTCCTCCTTGGGGAACATCTCGGTGATCTCGCGCCCGACCATCATGCGGATGATGTCGTCGCGGGTCACGTCGGTGCTGGTATGGGTGCCGACATATTTGCCGTCTCGGAAGACCGAGAACTCGTCGGCGATCTCGAACAGCTCGTTCATCTTGTGGGTGATGTAGACGATGGCCACGCCGCGCGCCTTCAGGTCGCGGATGATCTCGAACAGGTGGTCGACCTCGGTTTCGGTGATCGCCGAAGTCGGTTCGTCCATGATCAGCACCTGGGAACGATGGCTGACCGCCTTGGCGATCTCGACCATCTGCCGCTGCGCGACGGTCAGGGTGCTGATCTGCGCGGTCGGATCGATCTTGAGCCGAAGCTGCGCGAACAATTCCCGAGTCATCTGGGTCATCTTGCGGTGGTCGATCAGGCCGAGCGCATTTTTCGGCTCGCGCCGGATCCAGATGTTTTCGGCGACCGTCATCCAGTCCATCAGCGCCAGTTCCTGATGGATCATCGCGATGCCCTGTTCCAGCGCATCGAGCGGGCTGGACAGAACGACCTCCTCGCCGCGCAGGCGGATGGTGCCGCGGTCGGGCGTGTAAATGCCGGCGATGATCTTCATCAGCGTGGACTTGCCTGCGCCATTCTCGCCCATCAGCGCGTGAACCGAGCCCGGACGTAGCCGGAACTGCACATCATCCAGCGCCACAACGCCGGGAAACTCCTTCCGAATACCCTCGATTTCAAGGATATAGGGCAGGCTCTTTTCCTTGTAGCGTTCGATCGCCTCCAATGTGGTCTTCGAAACCATCTTCCCCCCGAAAGACTGTCAGGGGACGCGGCCCCCGGATTGAGGTCCGGGCATCCGGTGCGCGACCGAATGCCCGCCCGGATCAGTTCTGCGTCTTGTATTCCGCGACGTTCTCGGGCGTGACCAGCTCAAAGGGAACGGCCACGCGCGGCTCGAATGCCTCGCCGCGGGCGATCTTCAGGACGGTGTCCAGCGCACCCTCGCCCTGGCCCTTGGCGGACTGATAGACGGTGACATCCAGATCCCCCGCCTCCAGCGCCGCCAGCGCGTCCTGCGTGGCATCGACGCCGCCGACGATCACATCGTCCATCGAGATCCCCGATGCCTTGAGCGCCTGAATCGCACCAAGCGCCATCTCATCATTGTTCGAGAACACGGCATCGGGCTGCATCCCCGAAGTCAGCCAGTTGGTCATCAGGTCCAGCGCCGGGGTTCGCATCCAGTTCGCGGATTGCGAGTCGAGCACGTTGATGCCCTTGCATTCATCCGACTGCAGCACGCGTTCGACCGCCGCGGTGCGCCCGCGCTGCCCGGTGGTGCCAAGCTGGCCCATCAGGATGACGGCATCGCCCTCGCCGCCCATAAGCTTGCACATCTCGGTCGCCTGCAACTCGCCCGCCTGCTCTTCGTCCGAGCCGACCCAGGCCTGCTTTTCCGGGAACTCGTCCATGTTGGCGGGCAGCATGTTGACGAAGACCAGCGGCACGCCCGCCCGGTCGGCGATGCGGGACATGGCCTGGCCGGAATCGGCGTCGACCAGCATCACGATGATGCCGTCCACGCCCGAGGCGACGAAATTCTCGATCTGGGACTGCTGGCGGGCGATATCGCCCTGGGCATCCTCCATCTGCACGGTAACGCCCAGATCGTCGGCGTGGCGCTGGATGTTCTGACGCAGCACGGTCAGGTAGTTGTCGTCGAAGAGCGACATCGCAACGCCGATGGTCTCGGCCTGAACCGTGCCTGCCATCAGCGCACAGAACGCGGTGGCCGTCGCGAGTTTCTTGATCATGTGGGTCTTTCCTCCTCCTGCTACCTCCGTCCGATCTTCTCGCGTCGGACGAAGCCAAAACCTTGATGCGACAAGGCAATATCAAGCCGTTGGCAGAACCACTGTTCCGCCGCATCCATTCCGACCTGATGACGACCTCCCGCCATGTCCGAGAACCGTGAGCGATGCACGTTCGCATCTTGCCCCTGGCCTCCGCGAGCCAGGGATTCCCTGCCTCGACATTGACCATAGGCCCTCCGCAGCGTGATTGCAATAAAAATTGCAGATACGAAATACAGCAACAAACGCTCTCTTGCGCATGTTTACATGCGAGGCGTCAGCGGCCCCCCGCCTGCTGGCAGATGCTCGACCAACTGCTGGCAATAGCCGGTCGCCAGAAGACCGTCGCGGGCCGTCGCCATGTCCTTGCAGGGCCGGCCGGAACGGCATGCCCGCACCCAGGCCTGATCCTGCAAGCGATAGCTGTCGGCAAAGCGCCCGATCCAGTCGGACGAATATCCGGCCTGCATCGCACCGCCGCGCCGCAATCGCACCTGCGCCGGTTCGGCCATGGCCACCGTCCCCTCGCGGCCGACGATCTCGGCATGGACGTGGTAGCCATAGGCGGCGTTCATGAACATCTCGACCGAGACGACCGCCCCGCGATCCGTGTGCAATTCGGCCAGCAGCATGTCGCCAGCATCGCCAACCTGCGTCAGGCTTGCCGAGGTGTATTCGGTGTCCAGCAACCAGCGGCAGATGTCGATCTCATGCACCATGGCATTGGTAACGATCATCGAGCCGTCGAACCAACGCGGCGCCTCGAGATTGCGATGCACGCAATGCATCAGCAGGGGCGCGCCGATCCGGCCCGCGTCCAAGGCAGCTTTCATTTCGCGATAGGCGGGATCGAAGCGGCGCATGAAGCCGACGCTGACCAGGTTGCGGCCCGCATCGGCCTCGACGATCTCGCGGCATTGCGCGACCGTCGAGGCCAGAGGCTTTTCGCAGAGCACGGGTTTGCCCAGGCGTATGGCAGCCATGACCAATTCGTGGTGAGCAGCGTCAGGTGCGGCGACCAGCACCGCTTCGACCAGGTCGCTTTCGATCAGTTCAAGGCCCTCGGCAAAGACCTGCGCGCCATAGGCAGATGCGCCTGCCCGGCCCGGATCGGGGTCGGAAACCGCAACCAGCCGCGCCCCCGAAATCTCCTCGGCGAAAAGGCGGGCATGAAACCCGCCCATGACACCGGCGCCGATCACGCCAATGGCCAGGCTCATCTGCAATCCCTCCGCATGGCGAGATGGTTGGCTTCAGCGCGCCAGGTAGTCATCGACATTCTCGGGGGTCACGAGTTCGAACGGGATATAGACGGCGCGCTCTGCCAGTTCCTCACCCCGCGCCATGGCGGCGGCGACCTCCAGCCCCTTGCGCCCCTGCCCCGCCGCGTCCTGGAATACGGTCAGGTCGATGTCGCCAGCCTTCAGCGCCATCAGCGCGTCCGGCGTCGCGTCGATGCCGGCCACGACGACATCCTCGGGGTCGACCATTGCGGCCTTCAGCGCCTGTGCAGCACCGATGGCCATTTCGTCGTTATTGGCAAAGATCACATCCGGCGTCAGCCCGGCGGTCAGCCAATTCGAGACCAGATCCGAGGCCTTGCTGCGCGACCAGTCGGCGACCTGCATGTCCTCGATCTTCACGAAATCGCAGCCGGGCGTCTTGACGAAGTCCTGCACCGTCTCGGTCCGCACGCGGCCGGCCTGGATGAACAGGTCGCCCGCCAGGATGGCGCCTTTCGCCTCGCCGTTACCGATCTTTTCCTTGACGAGGCGGCAAGCCTCGGTGGCCTGGATCGTGCCCGCATCGACCTCACGCGAGCCGACGAAGGCTTCCAGCGGCCCGAGGCTCTCTACATTCGGCGGTTCGCGATTGATATTCACGATGGGAATGCCGGCATCGTTCGCCATCTTGTCCATCTGGGTGATCGCATCGGAATCCACCGCGACCACGATGATCGCGTCGACCCCGGACGAGATGAAATTCTGGATCTGGCTCAACTGCCGGGGCACATCGTTTTGCGCATCCTCGAATTGCAAGGTGACACCCTCGGCTCGGCCCGCCTCTTCGATGCCCTGGCGCAGAATGGTCAGGAAATTGTTGTCGAATTGCGCCATCGCGACGCCGATTTCCTGCGCCTGCGCACCGAATGCGGTCATCGCGAAAACGGTGGTGATCATCAGTCGTTTCATATAGTTCCTCCTCCTCGTGTTCTTCCGTCAGGCGTCGCAGGCGCAGGATACCCACGCCCCGCCTTCGGCATTCGAGCGGATCGCGGCCTGGATGAAGGCAACGCCCGCAGCGCCCTCCTCCAGCCCCGGATAGGCCAGCAGCCCGTCCGGCAAATCGCGCCCTTCGCGGCGGGCCTCGATGGCGATGGCAAATTCCTCGTAGAGATTGCCCCAGGCATCCGAGAGCGCTTCGGGATGGCCGCGCGGCATGTGGACGAAGCGCGCCGCATCCGACAGCATCCCTGCGCCATGCCCGCGCGAAATGCGGATATGCGGGGCATTGAAGGGTCGGTGCTGCAGGTATTCCGGGTTCTCCTGATCCCATTCCAGCGTGCCCTCGGTTCCCGAGATGCGGATGCGCAGCCCGCAACTGGCCCCCGCCGCCGCCTGCGAGATCAGCAGGGTGCCGGGCACGCCGCCCTCGAACCGACAGCTCATGAAGGCGGTATCCTCCAGGGGCTGATCGGCCCCCAGCCGGTGAAACTCGGCCCGCAGATCGGTCATGCGCAGGCCGGATACGAACTCGGCCAGATGATGGGCGTGGGAACCGATGTCCGCCGTAGTCGCGGCACCCCCCACCTTGGCGGGATCCTGCCGCCAGGGCGTGCCGGACCAGGCGGCATCGGCGGGCAGCAGCGCCATTTCCTGGAAATACTCGACATGGATCTGCATGACCCTGCCGATGGCACCTTCCCGCACCATCTGCCGGGCCTGCCGCACCATCGCATGGGCCGCGAAGGAATAGGTCACGCCGAAGATCAACCCGGTTTCGCGCTGTCTGTCGATCAGCGCCCGCGCCTCGACCAGCGTATTGACCAGCGGCTTGTCGCAGATCACGTCGATGCCCGCGTCCATGAAAGCCATGGCGACCGCGAAATGCAGATGGTTCGGGACGGTGATCGCCACCGCGTCGATGCCGTCCGGCCGCGCCGCCTCGGCCCGCGCCATCTCGCGCCAGTCGGTATAGCTGCGGTCGGGCTCCAGCCCCCAGTCGCGGCCCGATGCCAGCGCGACCTCGGGGCGCGACGACAGCGCCCCGGCGACGATCTGCCAGCGATCCGACAGCCGCGCACCCCGCGCATGGACCTGTCCGATGAACGCACCCGCGCCGCCGCCCACGACCCCAAGGCGCAGTTTGCGGCCCATGGCGGGGAAGGCCCCCGCGAAGTTGGCATTCTTTGACATCGACTTCCTCCTCGAAGTGATTCCCTGCCCTCTACGGCAATAGAAAGCGCGGATCGACCGTGATCGCAACAACTATTGCAATATTTCATGGATCGGTGTTTCTATTGCGGTGGAGGATTTCACATGCAGCAGAATCAGCAGCCGAACCCGCTTTGGCTGGATGGAATTGCACATGCCTATGGCCCGAACAGGGTGCTGAAAGGCATCAACCTGACGCTCGGCGCGGGCGAAGTGCTCGCCCTGGTGGGAGAGAATGGCGCCGGAAAATCGACGCTGATGAAGATCATCGCGGGGTATCTGCGTCCTGGCGAAGGCGAGGTGCGCTGGCAGGGCCAATCGGTGCCGGCCGACCCGCAAGGGGCAGAGGCCGCAGGGATTGTCTTGGTGCATCAGGAATTCGCCCTGATCCCTGACCTCAGCGTAGCCGAGAATATCGTGCTGGGGCGCGAACCGACCCGGATGGGCCTGATCGACTATGCCGCCATGCGCGCCGCCGCCCGCGACGCGCTGCGACTGCTGAATTCGGACATCGACCCGCGCGCCGGCATGGTGGGTCTGCCGGTATCGAGCTGGCAGATCGTCGAACTGGCCAAAGCCTTCGCCGCCCGCCCCCGCCTGTTGCTGATGGACGAGCCGACCGCCGTCCTGGGCGCGCGAGAGACCGAGGCGCTGTTCGCCCGTATCCGCGCCTTTGTGGCGGAAGGCGGTTCGGTTATCTTCACCTCGCACCGGCTGAACGAGGTTCGGGCGGTCTCGGACCGTGTGGCGGTCTTGCGCGATGGGGCGATCACGCTGGACCGGCCCGCTGCCGGGCTGTCCGAACACGACATTGCATCGGCCATGATCGGGCGCGAGATGGAGGATCTGTTCCCGCCGCTGCGCCCCCGGCCCACGGCCCCGCCGATCTTGGCAGTCGAGTGCTTGTCGGTGCCGCGCGACTTCGGCCCGCCGGTGCAGGACGTGTCCTTCGAGGTGGCGCCTGGCGAGATCCTGGGCATCGGCGGCCTGGTTGGCGCAGGCAGGACCGAGATGGTCGAGGGGCTGGTCGGCCTGCGTCCCGCGACGGTGCGACGCCTGGTCCTGCGCGGGACAGAACATCCCCTGCCCGACGCGGTCGAGGCATGGCGGCTGGGCATCGCCTACCTGACCGAGGACCGCAAGGCGCGGGGCCTGCTGCTGGCGGAAAACCTGGAGTTGAACACCAGCCTGACCTTCGGCGCGCTGACGGGAGGTGCGGTCATCGACCGGGCCGGCGACGCACGCCGCTATGCCGAGGCTCAGGCGCGCTATTCCATCCGCGCCGCCTCACCCAGGATCGCGGTCGGCCAGCTGTCGGGCGGCAACCAGCAGAAGGTGCTGATCGCCAAGACGCTGGCGCCCGACCCCGACGTGGTGATCCTGGACGAGCCCACGCGCGGCGTCGACATCGGCGCGAAAAGCCAGATCTACCAAGTGATCGCAGGGCTTGCCGCGCAGGGCAAGGCGGTGATCGTGATCTCGTCAGAATTGCAGGAGTTGATCGGTCTCGCGCACCGGATCCTGGTACTGGACCGCGGCCGCGTCGCCGGAACCGTCGCGCCGCCCGACGGCAGCCGCCCCACCGAGCGCGATATCCTCGACCTCGCGCTTGGCCTTCAGACACAGGACGCTTCGACATGATCCGCAACTTCCTGGGCCGGTTGGGCCCGCTTCTGGCGCTGGTGCTGCTGTTCCTGGCGGGCAGCCTGCTCAGCCCGACCTTCCTGACCTCCGAGAACCTGCTAAACGTGCTGACGCGGTCCTCGGTCATCGGCATCATCGCCATCGGCGCGACCTTCATCATCACCGCGCGCGGACTGGACCTGTCGGTCGGCGCTATGGCGGCACTGGTAGCGGGGCTGTCGATCCTGTGCATGAACGCGCTGCTGCCCATGATGGGCGCCGTCGGCGCGCTGATCCTTGGCCTGCTTCTGGCTTTTGCCTTCGGCGGCGCCGCCGGGCTGGTCAATGGCGGACTGGTGGTCTGGGGCCGCATCGACGCCTTCATCGTCACGCTGGGCACCATGGGAATCATGCGTTCGCTGATCACCTGGATGTCGGATGGCGGCTCGATCTCGCTGGACTTTGCCCTGCGCGGCGTGGGGCGACCGCTTTACTATGGCACGGTCCTGGGTATCCCGGTGCCGGTGCTGATCTTCGCGGCGCTGGCCATCCTGGGCGAGATCGCCATGACCCGGCTGCGCTTTGGCCGCCATGTCACAGCCATCGGCTCGAATGCCGAGGTCGCACGCCATTCCGCCATCCGCGTGGACCGGGCGCGGATGGCGACCTATGCGCTGCAAGGGCTGTGCGTCGGACTGGCGACGCTGATCTATATCCCCCGCCTCGGCGCCGTGACCCCTTCGACGGGGATGCTCTGGGAGCTTGAGGCCATCGCCGCCGTCATCATCGGCGGGACTGCTCTTTCGGGTGGTTATGGCCGGGTCTGGGGCACTGTCGCCGGCGTCCTGATCCTCGGCCTCGTCGCCAATATCCTGAACCTGACCAGCTTCGTCAGCCCTCATCTGAACGGCGCATTTCAGGGCGCGATCATCGTGATCGCCGTCTTCCTGCAACGTCGCAGCGCATCCCGATAACCTAAGGAGGAGAAAAGACCATGAAACTGACACGCCGCCTGATACTGGCCGCCGGCGCCGCCGGGCTTGCTCTGTCCACCGCCCTGCCCGCCAACGCCCAAGAAAAGACCGCCAAGATCGGCATCGCCATCCCCGCCGCCACGCATGGCTGGACCGGCGGGTTGAACTTCCATACCGAACGCAGCATCAAGGCGATGGAAGCGGCCTTCCCGCAGCTGGAATTCGTGCTGACCACTGCGGGCGACGTGCAAACGCAGGTCAACAACGTCGAGGACCTGATCGCCCAGCAGATCGACGCGCTGGTGATCCTGCCGATGGAGAGCGACCCGCTGACAGAGCCGGTCAAGGCCGCCAAGGATCGGGGCATCTTCATCACCGCCGTCGACCGCGGCCTGTCCGAGGAAGGCGTCGAAGACCTTTATGTCGGCGGTAACAACCCGCAATATGGCGTGGTTGCAGCCGAGTATTTCAAGTCGAAATTCCCGGAGGGCGGCAAAATCGTGGTGATGCGCGGCATCCCGACCGCCATCGACAATATCCGCATCGAAGCCTTCCAGAAGACGCTGGAGGGTTCGGGGATCGAGATCCTCGACATGCAATATGCCAACTGGAACCCCGACAAGGCCTTCGAGGTCATGCAGGACTACCTGACCCGCTTCCCCGAGATCGACGGAGTCTGGGCCGGCGACGACGACGCGGCGCTAGGCGCCCGCGCGGCCATCGAGCAGGCCGGGCGCGAGGAAGGCATGGTGCTGCTGGGCGGTTCGGGCATGAACCGGGTGATCAAGATGATCATGGACGGTGACAAGCTGATCGACGCCAATATCTTCTATCCGCCGACCCTGATTGCCCCAGCCATTGAGGTCACCGCAATGCGCTATGCCACGCAATCGCCCATCCGCGGCCGCTATGTCCTGGACAGCCCGCTGATTACCAAGGAAAACGCCGAGGAGTTCTACTTCCCGGACAGCCCGTATTGATTCCGAAACATGAAGCATACGAGGCGCGGGAGAGCTCACCGCGCCTCACGCGCGATATCCAGGTCACGGCTATTGCACAGACAGAGCCTGCATGACGCTTTCCATGGCTTTCACGACCATGTCGTGATCATCCTCCTGGGGCAAGCCCGACACGGTCACGGCGGCGACTACGCGCCCGTCTCGCAACCGGACCGGAAAACTGCCGCCGTGTGTCGCAAAATCTTCCGGCGGCATACCTTGTTCGGCACCGGGCGATGGGATGCCTTGCCGACGGAAATCCAGCCCGATCGCATAGGATGCACGATGACAGCGCAGGGTTACGTTGGATTTGCGCCGTGCCCAGTCGTCATTGATCGGGGCCGAACCTGGCAGCGCAGCATGAAACAGTGTCGCGTCAGGGGTGCGGATATTGACGACGACCGGAAGGCGTTCAGCGCGGGCCTTTTCAACAAGCGATTGCCCAATCAGCCAGGCGATCATTTCATCGAAGGCATCAAAACGCAGCCGCGCTTCCTCTGCGGCGATACGTTCCAGAACATCTTCATAGGGTCAGGACCCATTGATTTCAGGGTGGTGTCGTGATTCACGGTTCGAAAACGAGCGGTGAACATGTCTGATCTTTCCTGGCTGACAGATGCGCAGATGGCGCGCCTTGAGCCTTTCTTTCCGAAGTCACACGGCAAGCCTCGCGTAGATGACAGACGCGTCTTGAGTGGGATAATCTTCATCAATCGCAACGGCTTACGATGGCGTGACGCACCTGCCGCCTATGGGCCGCACAAGACGCTTTACAATCGCTGGAAGCGGTGGAGCGATAAGGGCGTCTTCGCCCGGATGATGACAGGTCTGGCTGCCGAACATGACGAACAGAAGACGGTCATGATCGACGCGACCTACCTCAAGGCCCACCG
>NZ_AEPN01000062.1:0-13510 GCF_000185925.1 Paracoccus sp. TRP
GCCTCCATATCGTCGCCCAGCACCTCGGTGGCCGGAATGACCGGCACGCCGGCGCCGATGGCGACGCGCCGCGCCGAGGCCTTGTCGCCGAGCGCCCGCATGGTGTCGGCGCTCGGCCCGATGAAGGTGATCCCCGCCGCCTTGCAGGCATCGACGAAATCGGGGTTCTCGGACAGAAGCCCATAGCCCGGATGGATGGCATCGGCGCCGGATTCCTTCGCGACGCGGATGATCTCGGGGATCGACAGATAGGCCGCCACCGGCCCCAGGCCGCCGCCGATGCGGTAAGCCTCGTCCGCCTTGAAGCGGTGCAGGCTCAGCTTGTCCTCCTCGGCATAGACTGCGACCGTCTTCTTCCCAAGCTCGTTTGCCGCCCGCATCACGCGGATCGCAATCTCACCTCGGTTCGCTACAAGAATCTTCCGGAACATGCAGAGCCCTTTCGAAAGGTGGGTGCCCGGCGCACAGCTGGGCACCCCGGGGGGAAGGGGCGAGGAGCGCCCCAGCCGATGCCGCGGGAGGGAGGCGGCAGCGGATTCTCAGGCCGTGACGGCCATCCACTGCCGCGCGGCGGAGGAGCGCTGGATCGTCTCGACCAGCCGCTGGATACGCAGACCGGCCGCGAAGCCGAAAGGCTCGGGGATCTCGCCGGCAATGGCGCGCAGATAGCCCTCGATCTCGATGGCCTTCAGGTCGTTGAAGCCGATCTGATGGCCGGGGGCGACGCAGAAGCGGCCATAGGGCGGGTGGTCGGGGCTGGCCTCGATGCGGCGGAAGCCGCGCCGGCCGGGCGCGTCGGCGGTCGAATAGAAATGCAGCTCGTTGAAGCGCTCCTGGCTGAAGGCCAGCGCGCCCTTGGTGCCGTAGACCTCGAAATCATGCTGCATCTTGCGGCCGGTGGCGATCCAGTTGCCCTCGATGGAGCCTTGCGCGCCATTCGCGAAGCGCAGGAAGGCGCGGCCGACATCGTCCACTGTCACGGCACGCATGTTGCCCTGGCCGTCGGGGCGCTGGCCAATCATCGTGATGCAATCGCCCATCACCTCGGCGATCGGGCCGAGCAGGAATTCCGCCGTGGCCAGCGCATGGCTGCCGATATCGGCCAGCGCGCCGCCACCCGCCGGATCGTGGCGGAAGGTCCAGGGGCCGTCGGCATCGGCCATATAATCCTCGGCATGCAGGCCGCGATAGCCGCGGATCTCGCCCAGCTCGCCCGCTGCGATCATCTCGCGCGCAAGCCGCAGCATCGGGTTGCAGAGATAGTTGAAGCCGACCTGGGTCTTGACGCCCTTGGCCGCCGCCGCATCCGCCATCTGGCGCGCGTCCGAGGCCAGCGGTGCCAGCGGTTTTTCGCAATAGACATGCTTGCCGGCGGAAATGGCGGCCAGGGCCATCTCCTTGTGCAGCGCATTCGGGGCGGTGATGTCGATCACGTCGATCTGGGGGTCCGCGACCATGCTGCGCCAGTCGGCGGTGGCATGGGCAAAGCCGAAATCGGCGGCGGCACGGGCGGCGGCGTCCTCGGTGACGTCGGCGACCGTATGCAGTTCCAGCTGGTAAGGCAGGTCGAAGACCTTCTGCGCGCTGGCGAAACCGAAGACATGGGCCTTGCCCATGAAGCCGGTGCCGATCAGGCCGATACGCAGGACGGGTTTGTCAGACATGGGCAGTATCCGGTTTGAAGTGACGTTGCACTCAGCCGCCATCCAGATGGCGGACGAGACGACCGATTGACAGGGTTTCGGCACGGCTGTGCGGTGGTGGGCCATTGCGCGACGGTGCTGGAGGATCCTGCTCCAGGCGCTGCGGCAGGTCCGATATGAATGCGGCACTGCCGTAACGCAGATCCGTCGCCTGTCCGACGCTGTCGCCGAGTTCCGCGAGCCGGCGGCGCAGGTTCTCAAGCATGGGCGAAAGTCGGATTGACGATGAGACCGGGATCAACCGTGCCGTCCAGATAGTCGAGCGCGTTCCGGATGGATGCGATGGCCATGCGTTCGCCGCATTCGGCGGTCAGCCCGGCGATATGGGGCGACAGCACCGCGGTCGGCTGTTCGAACAAGGGCGAGCTGCCGGGCGGCTCTTCGTCGAAGACATCGATCCCGGCAGAACCGACCTGGCCCGAGGCCAGCGCTTCGGCCAGCGCCGCCTCGTCCACCACGCCACCGCGCGCCGTATTCGCAAGGACGACGCCGGGCTTCATCAGGGCGATCTCCCTTGCCCCCAGCACCGGCTTGTCGGCCCTGGGCACGTGGATCGAGATGCAATCGGCCCAAGCCAGCCCCTCATCCAGATCGGCAGCCTCCGCGACTGGACCTTCGGGCCAGCCCTTGCGGGCAAGATAGGGGTCATGGGCGCGGACCGTCATCTCGAAGCCGGCGGCCATGCGGGCAAGGCGCTGCCCGGTGCGGCCATAGCCGATGATCAGCAGGTTCTTGCCCGAGATTTCCCGCTGTTCCAGCCGGTTGCGCCAGCCCCATTGGCCGGGGTCACGCACCGCGCGGTCGGCCAGCAGCACGCGCTTGGCGGCCGCCAGAAGCTGCATCATCGCATGTTCGGCCACCGAGACCGAGTTCACGTCCCCGACGATGGTCAGCGCGATGCCGCGGTCGTTGAGTGCGGCAAGATCCACCGCGTCATAGCCGACCCCGTGACGCGAGACGACCCTGAGCCGCTTGGCCAGGGCCACGGTCGCGGCCGAAAGCGGCTGGGTGCGGATCACCAGCGCGTCGGCCTTGTGGATCAACGGCGCGTAGGAAGGTTCCGAAACTTCGGTCACGTAATCCACGGTGATGCCGCGTGCGGGCAGTTCGCGCAGCAGCGCCTCTCCCGCGGGATGCAGCTTTCCGGCAACAAGGAGATGCGGCATCAATAGGCTCCTTTCGTGGCAGAGGCGGGGGCGGAGCCGGTCAGGTCGCGCCAGGTCGCGACCGAGGCGGCGGCCGCACCGGCCAGCAGGCGGGTGTCGCCGCCGACCGTGGTCAGGTCGAACCCCCAGCCGATGGCCCTGGCGGCATATTCCGGCGTGCCGCAATGCAGGCAGGCACGGATGCCGTTCGCCTTGCAGGCGTCCTTGATCCGTTGAAGCAGCGCGATCATCTCGGGCTCTTCGCGGTCGAAGGCGGGGGGCAGGCGGCCTTCCTGCGTGCCCAGCGTCAGATCTGCCGGGCCGACATAGATGCCGTCGAGGCCGGGCGTCGCCGCGATGGCGTCCAGGTTGTCCATGCCCTGCTGGGTCTCGACCATCGCCAGCGCCAGCACCTGATCGTTCGCCGCCACGCCATAGCCGCCATAGGCGAAGGTGGCGCGGGTCGGGCCGAAGCTGCGCTGGCCATGCGGCGGATAGCGCATGTAGCTGACGAATTCCGCCGCCTCCTCGGCCGAGTTCACCATCGGGCAGATGATGCCTTGCGCGCCGGCGTCCAGCGCCTTCATGATCGCGCCCGGTTCGCGCCAGGGCACGCGGACCATCGGCGTCACGCCGGACGCCCGCATCGCCTGCAGCATGGGCAGCACGGCGCTGTAGTCCAGCGCGCCGTGCTGGGCGTCGATGGTGATGCTGTCATAGCCTTGCGCTGCCATGATCTCGGCGGTCAGCGGATTGCCGATGGACAGCCAGCCGTTGATTGCGGCGCGCCCCTCGGCCCATTGCTGTTTGAGCTTGTTGGTGAACATCGCGTTTCCTCCCCTCAGAACACGATCTGCGCGAGCTTGGTGTCGAGATAATCCTCGATCCCCTCGATGCCGCCCTCGCGGCCCATGCCGGAATGGTTGGTGCCGCCGAAGGGCGCCTCGGATGCGGCCAGCGCGAAGCTGTTGATGCCGACCATGCCGGCCTTCAGCCCCGCCGACATGCGCCGCGCCCGGTCGGGCGAGCGGGTGAAGGCATAGGCAGAAAGCCCCATGTCGGACGCATTGGCGCGCGCCAGCGCCTCGTCCTCGGTCGAGAAGCGGGTGATGGCGGCGATCGGACCGAAGTTCTCCCCGGCAAAGACCCTCATGTCGTCGGTAACATTGGTCAGCACCGTCGGCTCGAAGAAGAAGCCGCTGTTCAGATGCGCCGGACGCTTGCCGCCATGCGCGAGCTTGGCCCCGGCGCGGACGGCATCGGCGACGATTTCCTCGATTTCCGCCAGTCGTCCACCATTGATCAGCGGGCCCATGCCGGTGTCGGGGTCCATCCCGTCGCCCAGCTTGATCTGCGCCGCCCGCGAAACGAATCCGTCCACGAAGGCGTCGTGCAGGCTGTCATGGACGAAGATCCGGTCCGGGGTCACGCAGACCTGCCCGCAATTGGCGAACTTGGTCGGCACGGTCAGGTCCAGCGCGGCTTCCAGGTCCGCATCGTCATGGATGATCAGCGGCGCGTTGCCGCCAAGCTCCATCGAGACTTTCTTCACCGTATCGGCGGCATCGCGGATCATCTGCTGGCCGACGCGGGTCGAGCCGGTCAGGCTGACCTTGCGCACCCGGCTGTCCGCCATGATCGGCGCATAGGTTGCGCCGGTCGAGCCGACGACAAGGTTCACCGCGCCGTCGGGCAGTCCCGCCGCACGCAGGCAGTCGACCATCACCATCGCCACGCCCGGCGTCTGCGAGGACGGGCGCAGCACCACCGGACAGCCGGCGGCCAGCGCCGGAGCCAGTTTGCGGGCGGGCAAGGCGGCGGGGAAGTTCCAGGCGGTGAAGGCGCCGACGATGCCCACCGGCTCGCGCGTCACCTCGAAACGGCCGCCGGGGACGCGGCTGTCGACGATGCGGCCATAGATGCGGCGCGCCTCCTCGGCGAACCAGCGGAACTGGTCGCAGGCAAGGCCCCATTCGCGGCCCGCCTGCGCGATAGGCTTGCCGGTCTCGGCCGAGATCATCCGCGCTGCCTCGTCGGCGCGGCGGATCATCTCGTCCGCGGCCCTGTGCAGCGCGTCGGCGCGGCCGAAACCGCCCATCTCACGCAGTTTCGGCAGGGCGCGGGCTGCGGCGTCCAGTGCCGCCTTCGTGTCCTCGACCGTGGCAAGGGCCAACTGGCCCAACGATTTTTCGGTGACCGGAGAGATGACCTCGCCGCTGGCGGTGCCCTGGGTCCAGCTTCCGTCGATGAACAGTCCGAATTGCGAATACATGGCTTATCCGATTTCCCTGGTTGCGACCGTGCGGCCCTTGGCGGCGGAAAGGATCGCGGCCTCGGCCAGCAGCAGTGCCTGCCGGCCGTCCTCGAACCCGACCGGCACCGGCTTGCCTTGCTCGATGGCATCGACGAAGGCGCTGATCTCGGCCGCGAAGGCATCGGCATAACGGTCGATGAAGAAATTCTTCAGCGGCGTGGCGCGGTCGGTGAATTCCGCACCATAGAGCCGCACATGATCCAGCGCCCGGTTTTCCGAGATCGCCATGCCTGCGCTGCCGAAAGCCTCGACGCGCTGGTCATAGCCATAGACCGCGCGGCGCGAGTTGGTGATGATCGCCTGCTTGCCCGATTCGGTCTTCAGCACCACCGTCACCGTGTCGTAGTCGTCGCAACGCTGCATCAGAGACGGGTCGACCAGGCGCGAGCCGGTGGCGGTGACCTCGGTCACCTCCTCGCCCAGGATGAAGCGGGCCATGTCGAAATCATGGATGGTCATGTCGCGGAAGATGCCGCCCGAGGCCTCGATATAGGCGTCGGGCGCCATGCCGGGATCGCGCGAGGTGATGGTGACCTGATGCAACTCGCCGATCTGGCCCGATTCGATGGCCTTCCGGACCCCGGCATGGCCACTGTCGAAGCGGCGCACGAAGCCCAGCATGATCGGCAGGCTGGTGCCGGCAATTTTCGTTGCACAAGCGTTTACCCGGTCCAGCGACAGGTCGATGGGCTTTTCGCACAGGATCGCCTTGCCCGCCGCGACGGACTGCTCGATCAGATCGGCATGGGTGGCGGTCGAGCTGGCGATCAGCACCGCATCCACCTCGGCCGAGGCCAGCGCCGCCTCGACCGAATCGAAATGCGGCACGCCCAGTTGGGCTGCGACTTCGGCTGCTGCGGGGGCATGGATGTCATAGACGCCTGCCAGCCGGGCGCGCGGATGGGCAGCGATGTTTTCGGCGTGCATGCGACCGATGCGGCCGGTGCCGAGGACGGCGATTCCTGTCATGGGTTCCTCCCGAAATTCGTTTCGCAATAATCATTGCAGAACTATTGCATTGTCAATCATCATTCCGTATCGTCTGAAAAAACACCATCCGCAGGAGGAGGCGAGATGCCACGCAAGACCGTGCGCCTGACCATGGCCCAGGCCCTTGTTCGTTACCTTTGCAACCAGTTCACCGAGATCGAGGGCGCGCGTGTCCCGCTGTTCGCGGGCGTCTTCGGCATCTTCGGCCATGGCAACGTGACCTGCCTGTCCGAAGCCTTGGAGCAGGTGCAGGACCAACTGCCGACCTGGCGCGGCCAGAACGAGCAGAGCATGGCACTGGCCGCGATCGGCTTCGCCAAGGCCAAGCGTCGCCGCCAGCTGATGGTCGCCGCGACCTCGATCGGGCCGGGGGCGCTGAACATGGTGACGGCGGCGGGCGTCGCCATGGCGAACCGCCTGCCGGTGCTGCTGATCGCGGGCGACACCTTCGCGAATCGCCTGCCCGATCCGGTGCTGCAGCAGGTCGAGCATTTCGGCGACCCGACCATCACCGCGAACGATGCCTTCAAATCGGTCGTGCGCTATTGGGACCGCATCACGTTGCCCGAGCAGCTGATCCAGTCGCTGCCGCAGGCGGTAGCGACCATGCTGGACCCCGCCGATTGCGGCCCGGCATTCATCGGCCTGGCGCAGGACACGCAGGAATTGGCCTATGATTACCCCGAGGTTTTCTTCGAACCGCGCGTCTGGTCGATCCCGCGCCCGCGTCCCGACCGCGATGCGGTCGCGGCGGCGGCCGAACTGCTGAAAACGGCCAGGAAGCCGCTGATCATCTCGGGCGGCGGCGTGCGCTATTCGCTGGCCGAGGACGCCCTGGCGGATTTCGCCGCCAAGCGCGGCATCCCGGTGGTCGAGACCATCGCCGGCAAGGGCGCGCTGACCCATGACCATCCGGTCCATGCCGGACCCATCGGCATCGTCGGCTCGACCTCGGCCAATGCGCTGGCGAAAGAGGCCGACGTGATCCTGGCCATCGGCACCCGGCTGCAGGATTTCACCACCGGCTCCTGGACGGCCTTTGCCGAGGATGCGCGGTTCATCTCGGTCAACGCGGCACGCTTCGATGCCATCAAGCACCGTTCGCTGGCCGTGGTCGGCGATGCGCTGGAAACCATCGGCGAGCTGGACGCGGCGCTTGGCGACTGGGCGGCCGACGCTGGGCTGATGAAGCAGGCCAAGGAATTGTTCGCCGAATGGAACAAGCTGCTGGACGAGCATCAGGCGCCGACCAACGAGCTGGTGCCGTCCTATGCGCAGGTTGTCGGCGTGCTGAACAAGGTCGCCGGGCCGAACGACACGCTGATCGCTGCGGCGGGCGGCACGCCGGGCGAGGTGACCAAGGGCTGGCGGGTCAAGAACCCCAACACCTTCGACTGCGAGTTCGGCTTTTCCTGCATGGGTTACGAGATCGCCGCGGGCTGGGGCTGCGCCATGGCGCAGGAGGGGCCGGGCGCGACCGGCGGCACGCCCATCGTCATGCTGGGCGACGGCACCTACATGATGATGAACTCGGACATCTATTCGGCGGCGCTGACCGGCCACAAGATGGTCGTGGTGGTCTGCGACAACGGCGGCTTCGCGGTCATCAACCGGCTTCAGCAGGCCAAGGGTGTGCCCGGTTTCAACAACCTGCTCGCCGATTGCCGGATCCAGAACCGCGACAACCCGCTGCATGTCGATTTCGTGAAACATGCCGAGGCGATGGGCGCCCGCGCCGTCAAGGCCGAAAGCCTGGCCGATCTGGAGGGCGCGATGACGGATGCGCTGGCCCATGACGGGGTGACGGTGATCTCGATCGTCTCGGATGCCTGGAAATGGGTGCCGGGGGATGCGGATTGGGATGTCGGCGTGCCCGAGATCTCGAATTTCGAGACCGTCCGCGCCGCCCGTGCGGCGCAGGAAAAGATCCGCGAAGCGCAGCGTCTGGGTGTGTAAATGAAAGCAAAGCTTGGCATCGCGCCCATCGCGTGGTGGAACGACGACCTGGCGGAACTGTCCGATGACGTCAGCCTGGAGGAATGTCTGCGGCAGGCGTCCGAGGCGGGGTTCACCGGCATGGAGACCGGCCGTCGCTTTCCGATGGACATGGCCGAACTGGGGCCGATCCTCGACCGTTTCGGCGTCTCGGTCTGCGGCGGCTGGTTCTCGGGCCTGCTGCTGGACGGCGATATCGAGGCGGAAAAGGATCGCATCGCGCAACAGATGGAATTCTTCATCGCTGCGGGCGCGCCCTGCATTGTCTACGGCGAGACCGCGCGCTCCATCCAGGGCGTGCGTTCCGCGCCGCTGGCCACCAAGCCGAAGCTGACCGAGGTCGAGATGGCCGCCTATGGCCGCAAGATCAGCGATTTTGCCGATTGGTGCGCGAGGCAGGGGATGCCGATCTCGTATCACCACCACATGGCGGCAGCGGTCGAGACCGAGGAAGAACTTGACCTGTTCATGAAGCATTCTTCGGTGCCGCTGCTCTACGATGCGGGTCACATGGCCTTTGCCGGCGGCGACGTGATGCGGGTGATCGAGAACCACCATGCCCGCATCAGCCATGTCCATGCCAAGGACATCCGCCGTGCAGTCGTGGACGGGCTGGACCGTTCGCGCGAAAGCTTCCTCGATGCGGTGATCAAGGGCGCGTTCACCGTCCCGGGCGATGGCTCGCTGGATTTCGAGGCCATCGTCAAGGCATTGGCGGCCAAGGGCTATGAGGGCTGGTTCGTGGTCGAGGCCGAGCAGGACCCGGTGGCGAACCCGCCGCTGGAGATGGCGAAAAAGGGGCATAAGGAGCTGCTACGCGTGATGGCGGCGGCTGGCTATGAGGTGGTGAAATGAACCGCATTGATGGAAAGATCGCCGTCGTCACCGGCGGCACGCAAGGGCTTGGCGCGGCCATCGCGCGGCTTTTTGCCGAAGCCGGTGCGGCGGGCATCGTGATCGTCGGCCGAGGCGTCGAGAAAGGGCAGGCGGTCGCGACCGAAATCACGGCTGCGACCGACATTCCGGTCGAGATGGTCGCCGCCGACCTGGGCAAGATCGAGGACGTGCAGGCTATCATCCCCGCCGCCGACAAGCGTTTCGGCCGCGTGGACATTCTGGTCAACGCCGCCGGCCTGACCGACCGCGGCAACCTGCTGAACACCACGCCGGAACTCTTCGACCGCATGTTCGCGGTCAACACCCGCGCGCCGTTCTTCCTGATGCAGGACGCGGCCAAGGTGATGACCCGCGACGGGATCGAGGGTCGCATCGTCAATATCGGTTCGATGTCCGCGCTGGTGGGCCAGCCCTTCCTCGCGCCCTATGCGGGGTCCAAGGGGGCCTTGGCGACGCTGACCCGCCATGCTGGTTTTGCGCTGATGCGGCACCGGATCCATGTAAACCAGCTCGATATCGGCTGGATGAACTCGGACCACGAACGTGCGCTGGTGCTGTCGGAAACCGGCGACCCCGATTTCATCGACCGGGCCGCGGCGCAGAAACCCTTTGGCCGCATCCTCGACCCGAAGGAAGTCGCGCGCGCCGTGTTGTGGATGGCCTCCGACGACAGCGGCATGATGACCGGGGCGGTGATCCCCTTCGACCAGTCCGTCCATGGCGGCTATGACGACGCGCCGGTCCCTGCGGCAAAACTGGAGGCATGACGATGCAGACCATCAAGGGGCCAGGCGTCTTCCTGGCCCAGTTCGCGGCCGATGACGCGCCCTACAACTCGCTGCCCAGCCTGGTGAAATGGGCGGCCGACAAGGGCTTCAAAGGGGTGCAGATCCCGACCTGGGACACGCGCCTGATCGACATGAAACAGGCCGCCGAGAGCGACGCCTATTGCGATGAGATCAAGGGGATGCTGGCCGACCACGGCCTTCAGATCACCGAATTCGCCTCGCATATCACCGGCCAGCTGGTGGCGGTGCATCCGGCGCATGATGTCATCATGGACAGCTTCGCGCCTGAACATGTGCGCGGCAACCCGACCGCGCGCCGCGCCTGGGCCGAGGAGCAGCTGCGTTTCGCCGCCCGCGCCTCGCAGCGGCTGGGGATCGACCGGCACGTGACCTTCTCGGGCGCGCTGCTGTGGCCCTATCTTTACCCCTATCCGCAATGGCCCGAGGGGTTGGTCGAGGAAGGTTTCGACGAACTAGCAAGGCGTTGGGCGCCGATCCTCGATGATTTCGACGCGCATGGCGTGGATGTCTGCTACGAGATCCACCCCTGCGAGGATCTGCATGACGGCCATTCGTGGGAATATTTCCTGGAAAAGGTCGGGAACCATCCCCGCGCCAACCTGATGTACGACCCCAGCCATTTCGTGTTGCAGGCGCTGGATTACCTAGCCTTCATCGACCACTACCACGAGCGCATCAAGACCTTTCACGTCAAGGATGCCGAGTTCCGCCCGGACGGCAAGTCCGGCACCTATGGCGGCTATCAGCCGTGGTCGAAGCGCGCCGGCCGCTTCCGCTCGCCCGGCGACGGGCAGGTCGATTTCGGGGCGATCTTCACCAAGCTGACCACCTATGGCTTCGATGGCTGGGCGGTGCTGGAATGGGAATGCTTCGTCAAGAACCCCGAGGACGGCGCCCGCGAAGGCGCGCAGTTCATCGCGGACCACATCATCCGGGTGTCGGACCGCGCCTTCGACGATTTCGTGAAATCCGGCGCCAATCGCGGCGCCAACCGGGCCATGCTCGGACTGGAGGAATGACCATGTTGCGTCTTGGAATGGTGGGCGGCGGACAGGGCGCCTATATCGGCAATATCCATCGCCTCGCCTCGCGGCTGGACGGGCAATGGCAGCTGGTGGCCGGGGCCTTTGACGTCGATCCCGAGCGTGGCCGCGCCTTCGCGATCTCGCAGGGGCTCGACCCCGCCCGCAGCTATGGCACCTATCAGGACCTGATCGCGGGCGAGACGGCGCGGGAGGACCGCGTCGATGCCGTGGCGATCTGCACGCCGAACTTCACCCATTACCCGATCGCCAAGGCGCTGATCGAGGCAGGCTTCGACGTGATCTGTGAAAAGCCCCTGACCGCGACGCTGGAGGATGCCGTAGCGCTGGAAAAGCTGGCGCGCGAAAGCGGCCGTTTTGTCGGCGTGACCTATACCTATTCCGGCTATCCGATGGTGCATGAGGCCCGCGTCCGCGTCGCCCGTGGCGAATTGGGGCCGATCCGCACCGTGCAGGTCGAATATCCGCTGGAATGGATGGCGACCGCCATTGAACAGGCCGGCAATGCGCAGGCCGCCTGGCGCACCGATCCCAAAAAGAACGGCCGCGGCGGCTCCATCGGCGATATCGGCACCCATGCCTATCACCTGGCGGGCTTCGTCACCGGGCTGAAGCTGGAAAGCCTGACCGCCGATCTGGCCACCTTCGTGGGCGGCCGGGCCTTGGATGACAACGCTCATGTCATGATGCGCTATCAGGGTGGAGCGCGGGGCCTCTTGTGGTCCTCGCAGATTGCCATCGGCAATTCCAACGGCGTGCGGCTGCGGGTTTTCGGCGAAAATGGTTCCCTGCAATGGTTCCAAGAGCAGCCGAACGAGCTGGTCTTCACGCCGCTAGACGGCCGGGTGCAGATTATCAAGCGCGGCGCCGACGATCTGTCCGAGGACGCCAAGTTGCGCATCCGTACGCCCCCCGGCCATCCCGAGGGCTATCTGGAAGCCTTTGCCAATCTCTATGCCGGTTTCGCCGAGGCGATCCGCGCGCGGCAAGAAGGACGCGAGCCCAGCCTGCTGGGGCAGAACCTGCCGCTGGCCTATGATGGGCTGAAGGGCGTGGCCTTCGTCGAGGCGGTCGTGGACAGCCACGAGGCCGAGGGCCAGCCCTGGCTGACGCCCATGGCGGTCTAAGAATCGAAGGTCCGGCGCGCCGGAAGGCGTAGCGGGGCTATCATTACAGTTGCGTTTTCATCTCATTTCTGAATCACTGGGCTACCATGATTTGAATGGGGTCATGGATGTCGGGATTAGCTGTCGAGGAAACGCTTGAGCTGTGGGCTTCGTCGCTTCGGGACGTGAAGTTGCGGATGCGGGTGCTGTTCACGCAGGAACGGGTTGCGGTATCGGCAGGGCAGTTTCTCGATGGCCTGCTGGGAGACGAACGGCGCAAGACCGGATGGATGCGGGCAGACGCCGCTGGCGACAAGGGTCCCTGGCGGCAGCAGGCGATCCTCGGTCGGGTGCACTGGGATGCCGATGCCTTGCGCAACATCGTGCGCGACTATGCGCTGGAAACGCTGGCCGATCCGGGTGCGGTGCTGGTCATAGACGAAACCGGCTTTCTGAAGCAGGGTCATGCCTCCTGTGGTGCTGCACGCCAATACACCGGCTCGGCGGGCAAGATCACCAATTGCCAGATCGGGGTCTTTGCCGCTTATGTCTCGCACCATGGGCACGCCTTCATTGACCGGGTGCTCTATCTGCCGAAGGCTTGGGCGGACGATCCCGAACGGCGCCGCAAGACCCATGTGCCGCAGGAACTCGGCTTCGCCACCAAACCCGCGATTGCCCGTGCCATGATCGAGCGGGCGCTGGCAGCAGGGGTGCCGTTTTCCTGGGTGGCAGCCGACAGTGTCTATGGGGTCGGCGATATCGAGATGGCGCTGCGGCGTGCCGGCAAGGGATATGTGCTTGGGGTCAGCGCAAAGCATGCGTTCAACTCCTGGGGCAAGCCTTATGCCGTTGCCGGAACCGCCAGGGATATCGCCGCAGACCTGCCCCCGGAGGCCTGGCAGCGCTTATCGGCTGGCACAGGAACCAAGGGGGAGCGCCTTCATGACTGGGCCTATATCGAACTGGCCGACCTCGATGCTGCGGATTTCGACGCGAATTTCGGCGAGCTCTGGACCCGAGGCCTGCTGATCCGCCGCAATATCTCTGACGGCGATCTGGCCTTCTTCTCGACCTGGTGCCCGCAGGGCACGCCCATGGAAACACTGGTGCGGATCGAGGGCCACCGATGGGCGATCGAGGACAGTTTCGAGACCGCGAAGAACGAGCTTGGCCTCGATCACAACGAGACGCGCTCGTGGCACGGCTGGCACCGCCATGTTTCCCTGGTCATGCTGGCCTTCGCCATGACGGCCGTCATCCGCCATCATGCCAATGTCGCACCACCCCCAAAAACGATGCGCGGGCCCCATCGCTACCCCTGATCCGATGGTCTGTCCAGGAAATCCGCCGCATCGCCAATCGCATGGCACAGCGTCAAATCCAGCCCGCGCAGATCATCGCATGGTCATTGTGGCGAAGGGCGCATCAGGCCGCAGCAAGACAGGCTCATATCAAACTGAAAACGCAACTGTAATGCTAGGTTGTGTTGACAAAAAGGATTCCCC